>JAGCMI010000127.1 GCA_017646545.1 Oscillospiraceae bacterium
TCTACCAGACAGAAAAGACCCTGGGTGAGCTGGGTGACAAGATCTCCGCTGAGGAGAAGTCTGAGATCCAGGCTGCTTGCGACGAGCTGAAGGAGATCAACAAGGGTAATGATGTGGCTGCCATCAAGGCTGCCACCGAGAAGGTTCAGCAGGCTTTCTATAAGGTTTCTGAGAAGCTATATCAGCAGGCCAACCCCCAGGGTGGCTGCGATGCCAACTGCGGCAACTGCGACGACAATGTGGTGGATGCCGACTACGAGACCGTTGACTAATTGACCCCACAAAAAGGGGCGGCAAAACGCCGCCCCTTTTCGGTGTGTATTGAGGTGAAGAACAGTGGCAGAAAATAAACGCGATTACTATGAGGTGCTGGGCGTTGAAAAGGGCGCCAGCGCGGAAGAAATTAAAAAAGCATACCGCAAAAATGCCATGAAGTACCATCCCGACCGCAATCCCGGCGACAAGACCGCAGAGGAAAAGTTCAAGGAACTGGGTGAAGCCTACGAGGTGCTGTCCGACGATGACAAGCGCGCCCGTTATGACCAGTTTGGTCATGCCGGTGTGGATCCCAATTTCGGCGGCGGTCAGGGCGGTTATGGCGGCTATGGCGGATTTGGAGATTTTGGCGACCTGGGTGATATTTTCGGCTCCTTCTTTGGAGGCGGCACCAGCCGCAGAAGCAATCCCAACGCACCCCGTCGGGGTGAGAATGTGAGCGCGCGGCTGGATCTGACCTTTGAGGAAGCTGCCTTTGGCTGCGAAAGGGAGATCTCCGTACAGCGCATTGAAAATTGCGCCGTCTGCTCCGGCACCGGCTCTGCCGATGGTGCGGTGGAGACCTGTCCTACCTGCCGTGGCGCAGGTCAGGTGCGCACCACCCAGAATTTCATGGGCATGGCCATGCAGTCTACCACCGTGTGCCCCCAGTGTAACGGCAGCGGTAAGCATATCAAGACCCCCTGCAACACCTGCCGCGGTAAGGGTAAGGTGCGCCGTACCCAGAAGATGAAGGTGAAGGTGCCTGCCGGTATTGATATGGGTCAGGCTTTCCGGGTGTCCGGGCAGGGCAATGTGGGCTCCAATGGCGGTCCCAATGGTGATGTGCTGGTGGAAGTGACCATCCGCAAGCATCCCATTTTCCTGCGCAACGGCACGGATGTGTACTGCGAAGTGCCCATTTCCTTTACCCAGGCTGCCCTGGGCGGTGAGATCGAAGTACCCACCCTGGATGGCAAGATCCTTTATGAAATTCCGGAAGGCACCCAGACCGGCCGGGAATTTGTGCTACATGACAAGGGTATCCCCGAGGTGAGCAACCCCCGCCGCCGTGGTAAGCACCGCTTCACCGTGGTGGTGGAAACCCCCACCAAGCTGACCAAGGAGCAAAAGGAACTGCTGCGGCAGCTGGAGGGCACCATGGAGAGCAAATCCAGCCCCAAGCGGAAGAAGTTTTTCGATACCCTGAAGGATTTTTTTGACTAAGGAGAACTTATGGAAGAAAAATTTGTGGCAGCATGGATGGCCGCCCGTAAAAATGCCATGAACATTGGCGTGCGTTTCCGCCCTCTGGCGGAGGATACCGCTCTGCAGACCGCACATCGCTGTCTGTCCGGACATCGGGAGAGTGACGGGTTCGGCATCCTGGCGGATAAGCGCCATCTGGAGTGGACGCTGGAGGCTCTGGTGATCGATAAGCGGTTTACCGCGCTGTTCACCGATGAGGAGGCCAATACCGCCCTGCAGCGGCTGCTGGCTGCCGGCTATCGATTCTGAAAAAAGAACCGGGATACTTCAAAGGGAAGTATCCCGGTTTTGTATTACTTATTTTCCATGTGCACATGCAGATGGGGATAGGTCATGTGCAGATTTTCTCTCTGGAAAATGGCGTTGATGCGGCGGTTGATGTTGAACATGGTGGACCAGTAATCGTCGCCGGTGGTCCAGATACGGACAGAGAATTCAATGCCCTTGTCACCGTAGTTCATCACTTCGGCGAAGATGCCCTTTTCCTCCAGCTTTTCGGGGACATCGGCGGCCTCCCGCAGGGCGGCGAGTACCTTTTCGATGGGGGCGTCATAACCGGTGGTGATGTTGATGTCCAGACGACGGGTGCCGGTGACGGTGTAGTTGACAATCTCAGCAGCCACCACGGAGGCGTTGGGGATGGAGATGATCTTGTTGTCGGGGGTGATCAGCTTGGTGTAAGCCATGCCGATTTCCTCCACGGTACCGGACTGGCCGGCAATCTCCACATAGTGACCGGAGGCGAAGGGGTGGGTGTAGAGCAGGGTGAAGCCGCCAATGAGGTTGGTGAGGCTGTCCTGCAATGCCAGCGACAGCGCCAGAGTGACCACGGAAGCCAGCGCCACGATACCGGTGATATCAATGCCCAGGGCGGAAGCACAGGTCAAACCCAGCAGCAGGTACAGAACAACACGGATCACGGAGCGGATCAGGCCGTGGGCGGCTTTTTCCAGCTTGGACTTTCTCAGCATCCGGTTGACGATGGCGATGACGATGCGGATGACAACAATGCCTACCAGCAGAAGCAGCAGGATGGGCAGCAGACGGTGCAGCAGGCCGGTTTCGTTCCACCACTGCTGCAGGTTTTCAAGCAATTCAGACATTTGCATGTTCTCCTATCTTTTTTCAATAACTGGTATATCATATCATGAAATCTACTGAAAATAAAAACTTTTTGTTAATTCTTCAAAAATGGTTTTCAAAACAGCAAAAATTCTGCTTGCTATTTTGAAAAGAATGTATTATACTATTCAAGTCGAACACCTCAAGCGCACCTGCCGGTGTGATGGAATGGTAGACGTAGTGGACTCAAAATCCACCGCTGGCGACAGCGTGCCGGTTCGAGTCCGGCCACCGGCACCAAAAAGATTCCATAGTCGATACAATGTCGGCTATGGAATTTTGCTTTTTAGTCCTAAAACCGCCTGTTTCGATGGTATTTTTCTTATATAAACAGCTAATCCGCCATCTTCTGCCCCGACAAGACAGAAGTGGCGGATTTTTGTATCGGTCAAGGGGTTGATTCTTTGGGGGATAAATTTATAAAAAATATTGTTTGATGTGGAAAAATATGCTATAATAAAGCATCAAACCGCAGGGGCGCGCTTATGCGGAAACGAAATCCGTGATTGCCTGTGGTAGCGATACGATGGGGATATCAGATGTTTTATCGGGTGAGATGATTTCTTCAAACAGACACACATTGAAAGCGTTTGAAGAACGGACAAAGAAAGGCAGCAATAATGAACGAATCTAAAGTTTTTGTGATTAGCAACGGTATTTTGGGAGCATACAAAGGCAAAGACTGCGACGTCGTGATACCCGATGGTGTGGTTGCCATCGGATTATATGCCTTTGAGAACTGTACAAGCATTACAAATATTACAATTCCGGATAGTGTAACAACCATCTATTCGGCTGCCTTTAAGGGCTGCGAAAACCTTGTCAGCGTTACGATACCCGACAGCGTGACTGTTCTGGGTCATTCTGTGTTCAGCGGGTGTAAAAGTCTTCGGGAAGTTGTAATTTCAAGGAATGTGGAAGCAATAGGCGCCTATTGCTTTGAATATTGTACCAGTCTTACAAGCGTTACGATTCCGGAAGGTGTGACCGCTATTAAAGAGTGCGCATTTCAATCCTGCGACTCCCTCACGAACATCAGCATACCCAAAAGCGTAACCACCATTAAAGAGCGCGTGTTCAGGGGTTGCAAAAGCCTTACAAGTATTGACATTCCCAATGGAATCACCGCTATTGAAAGAGAAGCGTTCCAGGGCTGCACAAGTCTTACACACATAACGATTCCCGAAAGCGTAAGAACGATCGAAGAGCGCGCGTTTGAGGCGTGCAGAAGTTTGAAATGCATTGCCATTCCCAATAGAGTTACAATCATCGGACCCTTCGCATTCAGAGGCTGTATCAGTCTTTTGGATGTCACGCTCCCCGATGGACTCAATATGATCAGAAGACACGCCTTTGAGAAGTGTGAAAGTCTGATTTGTCTTACGATTCCCGAGCGGGTGAATATAATTGAAGAATACGTATTTATAGGTTGCGCAAGTCTTAAAAGTATCAATATTCCCGGGAAAATAAAATCTGTTCGCTACAATATGTTTGATGGCTGTATCAACCTTTCAGACATTACCCTCTCTGAGGGTGTAACGACGATCGGTAAAAATGTATTCCGGAACTGTAAAAGCCTTCAGTCAGTCACGATTCCTGCCTCTGTGTGTACCATTGAAGAAGATGCTTTTCAAGGATGCTCGAACTTTTTGTCCTGCGTTTTTACGGATGCGGACAGATGGCTATACGCAGACGCTTCCAAATGGAGTCATTCGAATTCGCGCTATATGATTGGAACGCACTTTGATGCAAAAGATCCGGCATCTGCCGCAAAACTTTTGGCTCAAAGCAATAAGGTGTTTTTTAAAGGTGCCGAGGCTGTCGTTGATCATATTCGTTTTGTTTCCCTCATCTCTTCCATGTCTGAAAATGCATATATGGCGCAGGGAAAATGTTTTGAACCACTGTCGCTTGACAAGACCACGTACTCGGGTTTGGTTCATCAAGCAAAAAAAATCCTGCTTTGCAGAACGATTAAAACGCATTACGAATCGGATTTCAACCACTTTCACTCCATCAGCACGGATACCGATGTCAAATACGAACCGCTTGTAAGTATCCGAAGTTTGGCCGAACCCATTTCAAAGCAGTTCCATCACGGAGACATTATTGTTGCGGATGGGACGATACAAGGCGTGATATTATACATCGGAGATCATGCCCATATCGAGGCTGACGGAAATAAAACACCTGCAGAGGACAAAGATCCCTTTGCAATTCTATATCTGGATGGAACCGTTATAGGGTGTAACGAAAGATTCAGTTTTGATGGTTCTTCCGAATACATCAAGAGAAGGACCGAAATCTTTTCCGTCATTTCCGATGCATAATTTGGTTTTGAATATGGTACAATCCAGAAAGCCTCCCTTGTGTAAAGGGAGGCTTTCTCACAGGCTTAGAGAAAAAGATTCGCGTTCGGCAAGTCCGTTATACACACCCCCACCGAAAAAGCGCCCTAAGGGGCCCTTCTTTTCCGTGTCGGTGACGCCCAGAATGTTATGCGGCAGGAAAATTATGAATAAGTTATAAAATAAGTGGGTCAAAATTGCAACAACTGCCCCCATCTACAGCGGGAAATAGTGGAAAATAAACCATATTTTTGCCACAAAAACGGATTATTCACAAAATTGTTGTTTTTTGTTTTCAAAGTGGAAATAGGCTGTTCAAAAAGGGGTGTTATTCTAATTTCACAAAGGCGGCGGGAATCTGCAGCCCGCCTCCTTTTCATAAAGAATCCTCTTTATTAACCTCTCTTCTTTTCACACTCCAAACAAAAGAACGCCCCGCTGAACAAACAGCGGGGCGTTCGACTGTTTTCAAGGGACAATTGCAGCGCCTTGGGCAGATAATAGGAATATCCATTTGATGCGCTGCATAGGATGGATGGGAAAAAAGTAAGGAGGGAAAAGCATGAAGCGAGGATTTTGGAAGCAATACGGCTTTCTGCTGTTTATGCTTCTGGGCATTGGGGCAGGATGCGTCCTTGGGGCGTTGTTTCCGGTGGTACGGGACGAATCGGGGGCGGTGATCCAAGCCGGGGCGACGGTGCTGGAGCCGCTGGGCACGGTGTTTATTAACCTTATGTTTTGTGTGGTGGTGCCGATGGTGTTCTGCTCCATCTGCTCTGCCATCGCCGGTATGGACTCGGCAGGAAGAGCCGGGAAGATTATGGGCATCACGCTGGGGACTTTTCTGGTAACGGCCACCATCGCATCCGTGGTGATGTACGGGGTGGTTCGTTTAATTCCTCTGGTGCAGGGGGTGTACACAGTGACAGAGCAGACCCCGGTGCAGGGCATGGACGCGGGACAGCTGGTGGTGAGTTTTTTTACCAAGCCCGATTTTTATGAGCTGCTCAGTCGTCGCGCCATTTTGCCGCTGATCGTTTTCGCGGTTCTGTGCGGTTTTGGTATTCAACTCTCCGGCGGTAAGGAGAGCCTGAGCGCCAAACTGCTGGCAGATGTCAGCGGCTGTATTATGAAAGTGGTCAAGATCATTACTTACTATGCCCCCATTGGCTTTTTGGGGTTCTTTGCTTCGTTGGTGGCCACCTACGGACCGGAACTCATTGGGGATTACGGCCGGACATTGCTGGTGTACTATGGGGTGTGCTTTGGATATATGCTGCTGTTTTTCCCGCTGTATGCCCGTATCGGTGGCGGCAGGGCAGGGGTGCGGATGATGCTGCGGCATTTGCTTCGTCCTGCGGCGGTGTCCTTCGGCACCTGCTCCTCCGTGGCGACTATTCCCACCAATATGGAGGCTGCGGACAATAGCGGCATCAGCCGGCAGGTCCGGGACATCGTCATGCCCCTTGGAGCCACCATGCATATGGATGGCTCGGCCATGTCCGCCATTGTGAAGGTGGCATTTCTTTTTGGAATTTTCGGCAGGGATTTCGGCACTTGGGAGGCGGTGCTGGCCATTGTGGTGGCGGTGTTCTCCTCTGTGGCCATGAGCGGTATTCCCGGCGGCGGTGGCACGGGGGAACTGGTGCTGTGCAGCGTGTTCTTCCCGGAGCAGCTGGCGGTGGCCTATCCCATTGCCATCGCCTTGGGGAATTTGGTGGATCCGCCTGCCACCATGGTCAATTCTGCCGGGGATTATGTGGTGTCGTTCATTGTGGAGCGTTTCGTCAGCGGCAAGGATTGGCTGTGTAAGCACTTGGAAAAGAAGGCGATCTGAACATGCTGCCCCCCACGGGAAACTGTGGGGGGACTTTTTTGAAATTTACGGAAAATTCATCCCGGGCGGGGTAGCGAAGCGGCAGGAATTATGTTATAATGTCTTTAAGTATACCTTTAGGAGAATACATATGATCGAATTGTTGGCACCGGCAGGCTCCATGGATGCGCTGCGGGCTGCGGTACAGAATGGCGCGGACGCTGTTTATCTGGGCTGCGGCACTTTCAATGCCCGACAGGGCGCTAAAAATTTCACAATCCAATCTCTGGCCGAGGCGGTGAAATACTGCCATGTCCGTGGGGTGCAGGTGCATCTGACCCTGAACACTCTGGTATCGGACAAGGAAACGGACGATTGCATCAAGCTGATTACTGCCGCGGCAGAATGTGGCGTGGATGCGTTTATTGTGCAGGATCTGGGTGTAATACAGCTATGCCGCCGTATTGCGCCCTCCGTGCCGCTGCATGGTTCTACCCAGATGACCATCCATTCCCTCTCCGGTGTGCTGCTGTGCGCCGCATGGGGCATGAGTCGGGTGGTGCTGAGCCGGGAACTGAACAAAGAGGAGATTCGCTATATTTGCAAGCATTCTCCCATTGAAATCGAGGTGTTTGGCCACGGCGCGCTGTGCATGAGCTATTCCGGTCAGTGTTATCTGTCCGCTGCCATTGGCGGCCGCTCCGGTAACCGGGGCCGCTGCGCCCAGCCCTGCCGCCAGTGCTATGGCTACAGCCGTCGGGAAAACCGCTATCCGCTGAGTTTGAAGGACAATTGCGTGATTCAGCATCTGCGGGAGCTGGAGCAGATGGGCGTGGCTTCTTTGAAGCTGGAAGGCCGCATGAAGCGGCCGGAGTATGTGGCGGTGGTGACGGATGTTTACCGCCGTGCCTTGGATGGAGGTAAGGTCACCAAGGAAATGATGGATGCGCTGCTGGCTGCCTTTAACCGGCAGGGCTTTACCGACGGTTATTACACTGATCAGCTGGGCAAGGATATGTTCGGCATCCGGGAGGAAAAGAACGACGAAGCGTCTTGGATGCGCGCTGCCCGTCAGAGTTACGAGGGCGCGGAAAATCCCCTGGTGAATGTGGCAATGCATGTGGTGGTGCGCCAGGGCGTCAGCGCATTGACCGCTGTGGACCCCGAGGGTCGCCATTGTACCGTTGCCGGTCCTGCCCCCGAAGTGGCTCGTACCCAGGAACTGACCTTGGATCAGCTGGAGAGCCGGCTGTCCAAAACCGGCGGTACCCCTTACTGCTGCGTCCGTGTGACGGCAGATCTGGCTCCGGGGCTGACCATTTCCGCTGCCGGCATCAATGCCATGCGCCGGGATGCCCTCAACCAGCTGACCGCCCTGCGCAGCCGCAAAGAAAACCGACAGATCTATGCCATGCCCAAGCTGATGCATTTTGATGGACAGAAGGATGCGCCGGGTTATACCATTCAGGTCACCACCCGGGAGCAGATTACCCCCAAGGTGCTGAAAATGAATCCTGCCGTGCTGTATGTGCCCTTGCACATTCTGGCAGGGGACGAGGATTTCACCCGTCAGCTGGCGCAGGCATCTGCGGTGGCAGCGGTGCTGCCCCGGATCGTACACGATGGGCAGATGCAGAAATTGCGGGAAGATATGAAAAAGGTAAGCCGCTGGGGCGTGAAGCAGGCGCTGGTGGGCAATTTGGGACTGATGCTGCCTGCCCGGGAAGCCGGTCTGGAAATTCGTGGCGATTTTGGCCTGAATATCTTTAACTCCATCTCCATGATGGCGCTGAAGGAACTGGAACTGCAATCGGCCATGCTCAGCTTTGAGATGACCCTGCCCCAGGTGCGGGACATCAGCAAATGTATTGATGCGGAATTGCTGGCCTACGGCCGTATGCCGCTGATGATCACGGAAAACTGCCTGATCCGCGGCAAGACCGGAGAATGTGCCTGCCATCTGTCCAGCACCAAGCTGGTGGACAAGACCGGTGCGGAATTCCCGGTGCTGCGGGATGGTGTAAGCTGCCGCAGCGTGCTGTTTAACGGCAAGAAGCTTAACTGGCTGGATCGGCAGAAGGATCTGAGCAAGCTGGGACTGTGGGCCATGCGACTGTATTTTACCACGGAAAATGCCCAGGAAGTGGACAGAGTGCTGCAGTCGTGCGTGGTGCCGGTCAAGTTTGACCCCGGTGCTTGCACCAGAGGTCTGTATTTGAGAGGATTGGATTAAGAAGATAGATTGCAGTTTGTAGGGGAGAAGGCTCGCGCCAGCTGCCCGATAAACGCTGATTTACCCCATGATGAACGAGAGGAACGGTTATGGAACTGATTTTAGCATCCCAGTCACCCCGGCGGCAGGAATTGCTGCGGCTGTTTGGCGTGCCCTTTGTGGTACGGGTGGCGGATATTGATGAAACCATGGATCCGGAAAAATCCGCCTTTGACGAGGTGGCGCGGGTCAGCCTTTGTAAGGCATTGGCGGTGCCCA
>JAGCMI010000128.1 GCA_017646545.1 Oscillospiraceae bacterium
CCATTGATCTCATCTTCCACATCGGAAACCTGAGTGTAGACCGCAGCGCAGAGGCCGTTTTCTACACAAGGCAGCACTTCCTGCAAATAAAGCGCAGCCACCGCTTCGTTCAGCTGCTGCAGGCTGTCACAGCCGCCATAGCCATAGGACTTATCGGGATTGAACACATGGTCCTGACACAAATAGGTCTTACCGCCGAATTCCGACAGCACCAGGGGCTTTTCACCGTCGCCCTTGAGTTTCACCTTGCGGAAATAGACATGGCGGCTGTCCACATCGGTCTTACTGCGGCGGAACCAGCCGGAGGTGGAATCGATGAAGCGGGTATCATCCAACTTCTTGAAAGCCTCATAGACAGTATCACTGTCGAACTGACCCCAGCCTTCATTGAAAATGGTCCAGTAACAGATGCAGGGATGATTTTTCAGCTGATTAACCGTGGCAGCCATGCCGTCAAGGAACATTCTTTGCTGGTGAGGATTGGTGTGGAGTCTAACATCATTCATCCGCTGGGAGGACAGCAGCACAGTAGGCATCACCGTATCTCTCACATAGTGATAAGCACCGTTATTGATCATATCCTGGAAAACGATCATACCCAGCTTGTCACACTGATAATAGAATTCTTCCGCCTCCACCTTGATATGCTTACGGAGCATGTTAAAGCCCAGACGCTTCATGGCCAGAATATCCTCGGCATAGCACTGCGGTTTTGCAGGGGTGAAAATACCATCAGGCCAGTAGCCCTGATCCAGTAACCCATGGAAGAAATAGGGCTTGCCGTTGAGACAAAGACGAGGGTAGCGGCCTACCTTTTTGATTTCCAGGGAGCGGATGGCGAAATAGGATTCCACGCGGTCCTCCCCTGCTTCCACGATAAAATCATAGAGATAGGGGTCTTCCGGACTCCAGAGATGGGGATTTTCAGGTGTGATGGTAACACTGCCATTTTCCAAAGGGAACTCCCCCAGCCCGGGGACGATCACCTTGCCATCCATTTTCGGCTCGGTGGAGATGGTGACGCCATATCCTCGGTTTTCGATATTGAGCTTATGGATATAGGTTTCGGGAACGGATTCCAGCCACACCGTCTGCCAAATGCCGGACACGGGGGTATACCACATACCGCCCCGCTTCTGAGGCAGAACTTGCTTGCCGTAGGGGTAGGATTGATTTTTCAAGTCATCATGGCAGCGGAAGCGGATCTCATTTTCATCCTTGACCACATCGGTGATATCGAAGGTGATATTCTCATAGCCGCCGGCATGATAACCCACCTTTTTGTCATTGACAAAGCACTCTAAGTACTGGTCTGCCGCACCGACATGCAACAGCACCCTGCCCTTGCGGAAATTTTCCGGAAGGGTAACCATTTTGCGGTAGCACAAGGCGCTGCCTTCCGAGAAGTGGGCACCCACACCGGAAAGTTGGGATTCCGGGCAAAAGGGTACGCGAATGGTTTGATGATACTTCTTAGGGAATCCCTTGGCACGATTTTCAAATTCCCAGACACCGTTCAGGTTGACATAACTCTCACGGCGCATTTGGGGACGGGGGTAAATATCCCAAGGGGTTTCGTTGGATGCAAGGAGCTCTTCTCCCTGCCGGGTCAGCAAATCAACGAGCATAAAAGTGCTCCTTTCATGTTTCATAAGGCAAAAAGACGATGCGCTTCCCATTCCTTACCGCCACACTGGGCATGGTTTTACTTTTCTTTCTTCAGCAGTTTGAACAGCGGGATCAGCGCAAGGAAGGTAACAATCAGCGCCACCAGCGCACCCAGGAAGATGTTTTCATTGGGAATGAAGGATGTAGTGCCATCGGAATTGACGATGGTATCGGCATTGCTCAGGATGGCTGCGCCAATGGCAGGACCCACCACACCGGGGATCAGCACCTGACCGACGATACGAAGTCCCTGGAACATACCCGCCTTCTTCTCGGGGGTATAGGCACGAATCTGGGCGCCCAGCATGGCACCGGTGCTCAAAAAGCCGCACATCATCACAAGGCTGGAAAGAAAGACCAGCACTGTGCCACGGAAGAAATACAAGCCCACATAACCTAGCGCTAGCAGCGTCAATGTGGGAATGATGGCGGTCTGGAAACCCTTGCGATCGAACATCTTACCGTAGAAACCGGTGAAGATGGCTGCAAGCAGTATGGCAGGGGCAAAGATAAGTACATAATTGTCCATGCCCAGCGACTCGGTATAATAGAGGATGAGGTAAGGCATGAAGATCTGAATAGAAATATTATACAGCGCAAGGGCTACCAGCGTGCCGTACAAAGGCACATTGGAACGGATCACGCTAGGACGGAAGCCATAGAAGATATTTGCAAAGTAATTGGCATTTTCTTCTGTGCGAACTGCCGTTTCCTTAATAAGGAAAAATCCGGCAATACCCAGCGATACCACAACCGCGCCAATAACGGTGAAAATGATGGTCCAGCTTTCCTGCAGATCCTGATTGAGACCCATGAAGCCACCAAAGACCACCAGAATGGACACCAGCGGCATCATGGAATTGATACCCTCGATGGCGCCGCGGTTGGTTTCGTCGGTAGAATCGGTGAGCCATGCATTAAAGGCGGCATCATTGGCAGCAGAACCGAAGAAGGTCATCATGCAGTCGAGCACGATAGTGAGGGTGATACACAGGGAGATGGCTGCGGCATTATAAGAAACTGCGGAGAAAAAGGTACGATGAACCAGATCCTCCCGAACGAGCGCAAAGCCCAAAATGGAAATACCCCAGGCGATGTAGCCGCCACAGATGAATACCTTGCGCTTGCCGATTTTATCGGAAAGGGCACCGATGAGTATGGTAGTGACGGTAGCGGTTACTGCGGATGCAGACACCATGAGGGAAATCTGCTGGGCGGAGGCATGGAACATCTTATAAATAAAGACATTCAGATACATATTCTCCACCGTCCACGCCACCTGACCAACCAGGGCGAAGATCACCAAAGCCAAATAGAATTTGGCGCTTTTTCTGGTTCTTTCCATAGAAATACCTCCATAAAGCGATATCATTTATTATACTCCAGAGCCGTAGGCTTGTCAACAAGACCCCGGGCATACAAAAAAGCCGCCCGAAGGCGGCTTTGATCATTTGTTGGGGCGAAGTTTGAAACGGGACCAGGCATAGATTGCAAGCTGACCGGGGATTCCAAGAAAGAGAAATCTCCAGAAAGGATAGCCCATGGCTGCTGCATTGACAAAGAGGCTCGCCAGGCTGGTCCACATCAAAAGAGAAATGATGAGGTAATTACGGCGGGTATTGAACCACAGAGAGTTGAACACCAACCAGATGATCATGCTTACCGGAACGGCATAAATAAATGCCAGCCAGCCGCCATGCAGATCCGGCCAGAATGTATCCAGCACCGCAAAGATCAGCGCTGCCAGAAACCACACGATCAGCAGGCTCAACAAGGTCACCACAGCGCGGTTTCGCACATGATGGGACGGTTCCGGTTCCGACTCCGGCTTCGCAGCGGAGGGGGCAGGTTCGTGGTCTTCTTCCAAGAGATAATCCAAAGATACACCAAATAGGTCGGCAATGGTCTTGAGGACGATCACATCCGGAATGGACTCTCCCCTCTCCCACTTGGAAACGGCCTTGTCGGAATAATTCAGTTTTTCTGCCAGTTCGATCTGGGTCATTTTATGGCTCTGCCGCAAGGCAGTAATGTTTTTTGCAATGATGGACTTCATATCAACCATGGAGCACCTCAGGGATTGGGATATGAGATATCATAGCAGAAAATTGTTAAAAAATCAACCGGGCCGCAAAATTTGCGGCCCGGTGAAGGGATTATTTCAGCAGTTCATCAAAGCGGAAGTAGTGCAGGGTGTTATAGTAGCTGATGTTCTCGATCAGCTGACCCAGACGCTTCATATCAGCCGGATACTCGCCATCTTCCACCATCTGACCCACCAGGTTGCAGAGAATTCTGCGGAAATACTCGTGACGGGTGTAGCTGAGGAAGCTGCGGGAGTCGGTAAGCATGCCGTTGAAGGTACCGAAAGCACCCAGGCTCATGAGGCTCACCATCTGTGCTTCCATGCCGGGCTTATGGTCATTGAACCACCAGGCGGAACCCTGCTGGATCTTGCCGGGGATGGGGCTGTCGGTCTGGAATGCGCCCATGATGGTGCCGATGGCAGCATTATCAGAGGGGTTCAGAGAATAGAGAATGGTCTTACCCAGAG
>JAGCMI010000129.1 GCA_017646545.1 Oscillospiraceae bacterium
CGCGCTGTCTGATTTCCCTGCAAAATAAAATACGCCATCGGAAACGATGGCTTTTTTGTTTACCCAAAATAAGAAAAAAGAGTGACCAAGCGGTCACTCTTTTATTTTTATAACCAGCCGGGGTTTTCGGACTCGGTTTTGCGGGAACGAACCAGCAGCTTCTGCACCTTTTCTTTGGCCGAGGCGCCCTCATAAAGCACTTCATAGGCAGCGGAAACAATGGGCATTTCCACGCCCACAGCTTTTCCCAGTTCGTAGGCGGATTTGGCGGCATAATAGCCTTCCACCACAGCACCCACTTCCTGCATCGCTTCCTGCACGCCCTTGCCCTGACCGATGAGAATACCGGCGCGGCGGTTACGGGAGTGCATGGAACAGCAAGTGACGATCAGGTCGCCCACACCGGAAAGACCGGTGAAGGTTTCTTTTCTTGCACCCAGCGCCACACCCAGACGGGCGATTTCGCTGAGTCCACGGGTCATGAGCATGGCTTTGGTATTGTCACCATAGCCCAATCCGTCGCACACACCGGCGCACAGGGCGATGACATTTTTCAGCGCAGCACCCAACTCAGCACCCACGGGATCGGGGCTGGTATAGACACGCAGCGCTTCAGACATGAAGGCATCCTGCACAAACTCTGCCAAGGCCTGATTTTGATTGGCTGCCAGCAGGCCGGTAGGCACATCCATGGAAACTTCCTCGGCATGGCTGGGGCCAATGAGAGCCACCACTTCCCTGCCGGTCTCCTGGGCCACCACTTCGCTCATACGCAGATGGGTGCCATCTTCCAGGCCCTTTGTAACGGATACGATGACCGCATCCTCATCAATAAAGTCCTTTACATTCCGGCAAACAGCACGAGCCGGGAAAGAGGGACTTGCCATGACCACCATTTTACAGCCGCGGACACAATCGTATGCACCGCTGATCTTCAGTTCCTCCGGCAGAAGTGCGCCGGGCAATCTGGGATTGCGGCGGGTGGACTCCATCTGGGGAATCAAATCCTTTTCAAAGGTCCACATGGTGACATCGTGGCCATTCTTACACAGACGGATGGCCAGGGCTGTGCCCCAGGCACCGCTACCCACAACAGCTACTTTCATTGCGCTTTTCCTTTCGAGAAGAGATTGGTCTTCCGCTCCTGCCCTTTCAGCAGACGGAGGATGTTCCCCCGGTGCATAAAGACAGTCAGCGCGCTCATGCAGATACCTGCTGCACACACCAGAGCGTTTTCATGATGGAAAATGATAAATCCAACACCGAAAGCAATGGCGGCCAACACAGAACCAAGGGAAACATACTTGGTTATGAAATAGGCGGCAAAAAACACAATGCCCAACAGCAGGCCGATGCGCCAATCCACCATCCAGGCCACAAACCAACCACTTAAAATACCCTTACCGCCACGGAAGCCCAGCAGCGCAGGGAAATCATGGCCCAGCATAACGCAAAGTCCGCCAATAACTCTACCTTCAAGGCCATAGCCATGAGGTTGCAGCAGCAAACCTGCTGCAAGACAAGCTACCACAGCCTTACCCGCATCGATGAAAATCACCAGTAAAGCTTTGCTGGCACCGTAATTACGGATAAAATTGGTAAGACCTGCGTTGCCGCTACCATGACTACGGACATCATCGTGCATCATTTGAGAAATGCACACTGCGCCATTGAGGTTACCCAGTAAGTAAGCCACAACAGCCGCAATCAAAATGGAATACCACACGGTTACTCCTCCTCTTTGTCGCCTTTCTGACGGATGGTAATCCGCACAGGGGTACCCTTCAAGCCAAACACTTCGCGGATCTGGTTCTCCAGATAGCGCTGATAGGAGAAATGGAACAGACGGGCATCATTACAGAAGATAACAAAGTGAGGCGGCTTGGTGCCAGCCTGGGTCATATAGTAGATCTTCAAACGGCGACCCTTGTCGGAAGGCGGCTGCACACGGGCAGTCGCTTCAGCGAGAATGGAATTCAAGGCACCGGTGGTGATGCGGCTGGTGTTCTGCTTGTGCACTTCCTGAATCATGGGGAAGAGCTTATCCACACGCTGACCAGTCAGCGCGGATAGGAACATCACGGGAGCATAGGTCATATAGCTTAAGCCATCCTTGACCGCCAGCTCCTTATCACGCATGGTATTGGTTTCCTTGTCTTCCACGGCATCCCACTTATTGACCACAATGATGGCGGCCTTACCGGCCTCATGCACCAGACCGGCGATCTTGGTGTCCTGATCGGTGACACCGTCGTTGGCATCGATCAGGATGAGGCAGACATCTGCACGCTCGATGGCATTGATGGAACGCATATTGGAATAGCGCTCAATGGCATCGTCCACCTTGGATTTGCGGCGCATACCGGCGGTATCGATGAGGCAATACTTGCCGGTTTCATTTTCAAAGTAGGAGTCGATGGCATCACGGGTAGTGCCGGCCACATTGGACACGATCACGCGCTCTTCGCCCAGAATGCGGTTGAGGAGGCTGGATTTGCCCACATTGGGCTTACCAACGATGGCTACCTTGATGATATCATCATTCTCTTCCTCTTCTGCACCTTCGGGGAACTGCTCCACGCACCAATCCAGCAGGTCACCGGTACCATGGCCATGCAGCGCGGAAACCTCAAACAGATCACCGATGCCCAGACCATAGAACTCATAAACAGCCAGATTCACAGGGCCGATGGAGTCACACTTGTTGACCGCCAGCGCCACGGGCTTGCCGGATTTACGCAGCATGGTAGCCACATCCTGGTCAGCCGCGGTAACACCGGTACGGACATCCACCACCATGACGATGCAATCGGCCAGTTCGATGCCGATCTCCGCCTGGCGGCGCATGAACTTCAGCATATCATTTTCGGTGTTGGGATCGATACCCCCGGTCTCCCCCCAGGAAAAATTATGACCGCACCATTCACAATCACCATAAATACGGTCACGGGTCACACCGGGGGTATCCTCAACAATGGAGGTACGATGACCGGTGAGCTTATTGAACAACATGGACTTACCCACATTGGGACGGCCAACAATGGCCACTAAAGGTTTTGCCACGGGAATCGCTCCTTTCAAAAGGGTTTCATATCCGCCGCAAAGCGACGATAAAAATTTTCAATTTGATCTTCATCCACAAAGCCTGCCGCACCGCCACTTTCCATGATTTTGGCAGAGGCAAACAGCTGCGCCCGTTTGAGGGCTTCCAGCGCGGTATTGCCCTTCAGATGGTAATGTAGGAAAGAGGAGAACAAGGCATCGCCTGCACCCACGGTGTTGATCACCTGCCCCACCTGCACCGCAGGCAAGGAAGTGATGCAGCCGTTTTCACACAGCGCAGCGCCCTTACTGCCCCGCCCCAAAACGATCACGGGGGTCTGATAGGCTTCAAAGATGGAACGAAGGAAGGTGTGGTAATCCTCCCCCACCGCTTCGTCACTTAAAAACATGATATCTTCTTTTTGCAGGAAATCCCGATTATAGTCATCATAAATATTGCTTAATACCTGGACATCGGTGGCAATTTTATTGACGGCTGCTTTCGCCATTTGCAGCAGCGGACGGCTGAAATTGATATTGCAGGCA
>JAGCMI010000016.1 GCA_017646545.1 Oscillospiraceae bacterium
ATGTTCAATCTGAGGATAGTTTTTCTGGCTGATCTTAATGGCGTTCGGCTCAATCTCATAAGCTACATATCGCTCAACTGCGATACCCGCCCGTTCAAGTGCCACCATACCGCAAGAAATACCGTCAAACAAACTCAAAACCTTCACTGAGAATCGCCTCCCTCTGTCTGGCGATCTCAAGTCGCTCTATTTCCTAATTCTAAGTACTTATTACCTCAATGTAGCCGCTACGCCTTACGCATACAGAATCCAAAAGTAAATGTATGCCGGAATCACTGCAGCCAGCGTGAAAGGTACACCTATTTTCAGAAAGTCGGTGTTCTTCACTTCCCAGCCTTCTTTCCGCAGGATTCCGATACCGGTAATGTTTGCGCTGGCGCCGATGGGCGTCAGGTTGCCACCCAGGGTAGCACCACTGAGCAGACCAAAGTACAGCAGAGTCGGTTCCACACCCATGGTTACGGCAATCTGCTGTACCACAGGCAGCATCGTCGCCACATAGGGAATGTTATCAATAAAGGCCGAGAGCACCACGCTCATCCACACAATCACGGTGTAGATCACAAGCAGATTGCCATTGCTAATGGTGGTGAAGATCTCCGCCACGCTGCTCACCACGCCAGCTTCGGTGATGCCACCGATAACCAGAAACAGGCCGGCCAGAAGGGTGACTGTGGCAAAGTCTATCTCAGCGATAGGCTCCCATAGGGCGCGGAACTGCTTGTTTCTCACCGCATGGTAGACGACACCCACCACGCACACCACCACGCAAATAATGCCGTTTGCCATCTCAGGAGAATTGGGAACCAGGGATGCCAGGATTAAAAGGACGATGTTAGCCACCAGCAGGACGCCAGGGACGAAGTCATCCACCTTAGTCAGCTCATCACAGGACACGGCAGCAGTCTCCTTCCGGAACACCCACAGCAGAATAATGGCTGAAATTACGGCGCCCATCTGTACAGCAAAGAAGATGCCGGGCTTGCCCTGATACACAAAGAAGTCTGCAAAGTTCATCCCTGCATAGCTGCCCAGGAGCATGGATGTGGTGTCGCCCACCAGCGTGGCAGCTCCCTGCAGATTAGACGACACGGCTATGGCGATAACCATGCCAACAGGACTGATATTCAGCTTCTTGGCAATGGACAGTGCAATGGGCGCTATCATCAGCACGGTCGCCACGTTGTCTATAAATGCAGATACGATACCAGCAAACAGTGCGATAGTGACAATCGCCATCCTTACGCTGCTGACCTTACGGATGATGTGGTCGGCTATCAGAGACGGCAAACCACTTTTTATGACCAGCGAAACCGTACCCATGGTGCCGGCAATCATCATCAGCACATTCCAGTCAATATAGGATAGAACCTTATTTATGGGCAGAATACCACTGATGATGAACAATACCGCGGACGTCACGGCAATGACCGGGCGGTATTTCTGGAATGCAAGCATAAGTACGTAGGTCAGCGCGAACAGGATGATGGCAGTTTTCATGTTTACTCCTCCGATTATTCAACTATATTGACGTTTTCGCGATACCCAAACTTCACCTGAAGTTTTTCTTTGCGGACCCGTTCTATCTCTGGGTTCCAACCGCAACTACTGCACTTGTTGTGGTCCTCGCAGTCAATATGGCAGTTAAACACACACTTTTTTACTACACTCATTTCAGCCCTCGCTTTCTTTTACAAACAGCTTGTACTTACGAAGATGAACGTCATCCACGCCCAGCTGATCTCTTATCCGTTGTTCCTGCTCACGCATATGCTGTGCCAGGTGGATGATATCCCCAGGATTTTCTTCTTCCACTTGATGCACCTCTGTGATCTCAAGGGTATAAACCATAGTATATTCAGTCAAGGTGATCCTTCTCCCTTCCACCGAGCAGAACCAAAAGCGCAACGCCAATCACAATTATAAATACACCTGTCATAACGTTTGCCCCCTTCTTAAGCTTTCAGTAATTCATTCCATCGTTTCATTCGCTTATTTGTGCGGTCTTTCACAAAGACCCAATCTTCTTCGCCCATCTGGAACAGCGCCAGGCACGCCAAAACATCGCCGGTCTCCTCCAGAATTTCTTTGCTTACCGGAGTAAACTCTCCAGATTTCTTTACCTTTCTCGCTGCTCTTGCTAGGCCAGACGCCTCATGAGCCAGCTGTGCCAGAAGCTCCGCCTGGTCTAATTGAAAGTCTTCCATACCTGCATCGCTCCCATTTAAAAGTTTTCTCTAAAATAGTTGTGCTTTCCATCACCGTGGAAATAAAGGTACTCCTTGCCCAGATTTCGCTGGATAGCCTCTCCCCTTTTCTCGGCTTCCCATCGTTCCAGTACATCCAACGCCAGAGCGTAATGCTCCTCTGTCACCGGATAGTCCGGAGAATAACCATGAAACTGGTTTGGCTGTGTCACCACGGAAATAATATCGTCCGGGAAATATTGGATATCACTATCCACCCGGTTCAGGATGCACCATATCACCTGTTCTTGCTCCGCCACGGTGCAGCCACGGGCTTCTCCCCATACGGTTTTTGCTATGTATTCAGCTTCCAAGCTGTAGTCTGGTTCGGCAGCTGCCACCACGAGTTCTGATTCTGTTACCACCTGTGGTGGTGGCTGTGGCGACCTCACTTCTTGGTGTGGCGCCATCCCTACCATCCATACGATTACGATAATAAATAGCCCCCTTATGATG
>JAGCMI010000130.1 GCA_017646545.1 Oscillospiraceae bacterium
CACCGATCCCAACCGTACCGTCAACTATGTTACCTGCCACGATAACTACACCCTGTATGACCGCATCAAGGCTGCCGGTATCACCGACGAGACCACTGCAAAGCAGATGGCGCTGCTGGCAAATTCTGTGGTTATGACCTCCAACGGCACTTGCTTCATGCTGGCCGGTGATGAGTTCCTGCGCACCAAGGGCGGCGACGAGAACTCCTACCAGAGCAGCTACAAGGTCAACGAGCTGGATTACGCGCTGAAGGTGCAGCATCTGGATCTGTTCCAGGCATACCAGATTCTGGTGAACTTCAAAAAGACCACCGCAGCGCTGCATCTGGAAGAGAGTGAAATGGCTGCCTACACCGCCGAAAGTCTGGCTGATGGTGCTGTGATCCGCATCAGCTTCCATGATGAGGCTACCGGCTGTGACTATGTGATTTACCATGCCAATGGCGCGGTGAAGGACTTCACCGCTGATCTGGCTGGTTACGAACTGGTTCTCGATACCCTGGGCGACACCAAGCTCACCGCATCCACCGCGCTGGGCGCCTTCCAGACCATTATCGCCTACAAGTAAAAAGCTAAAAAAGAACCCTCCAAACGGAGGGTTCTTTCTTATTTTCTGCAATTTTTTCGGTAGGCAGAGGGGGAGAGCCGGGTAGCGGCTTTGAAGGCGGCGGCAAATTTGCTCTGGGTTTCATAACCCACCTGCGTCGCGATGGCTGCGATGCTCTCGTCGGTGTGTTCCAGCAGTTGCATGGCCTTTTGAATGCGATATTCTTTCAAATAGGTGGCAATAGGCAGGCCGTAAACCCGACGAAATTCCCGTTTCAACGTGGAACTGTCCAAATAAAACTGCTTGGAGAGTGCCTCGATGGTGTATCTCTGGTGCAGATTGGTGGTCAGTAGCTGATGCACCGCTTTGATCCGATCCGCCTGAGGGGTGGAGGGCAGAGCGACATCGCTGCCGCAGGCAGGGCATACCACATGATTGAGTTCTTCCATGATGTGGTGCAGCAGTTCCACCGGGGCGGTGGCAGCGGCGCGGTAATACACTTCTTTGCCTGCGCGGCGGCTGACGATCAAACCGCTGGCTTTCAGTTGCCGCAGATGATGGGACAGGGCTGGAGGGCTCATTTCCATCATCGCAGAGAGATTGACCACACATTCTTCGCAATGACAAAGGATCCAAAACAGCCGCAAACGGCTATTGTCGCCCAGTAGGCGGAACAGTTCCGCCATAGCGGTAAAATCTCCTTCAGCCGGCAGCTGATGCAGCAGTTCATGGCTGTGGCTGTGATGCTCGTGGGGCAGTTCGTGATGGGACATGGGACATTCCTCCTTTTTCACCATGATATCATCCTCCCAAATAAAAAGCAAGAAATTGTTCCTTTTGGGTGTATTTTTATTCCAAACGGAACGGATCCTCTGCGCCAAATTGACATACTCCGACTTTCCGATATAATGAATTTATCTTAAAAGATTACTTAATCGTAAAGGAGAATATATCGATGATCAAGAAGTATCATGTGGAAGTGGATTGCGCCAACTGCGCTGCAAAAATGGAGGATGCCTGCAAGAAGCTGCCCGGCATCAAGTCCCTGCAGATGAACTTTATGGCACAGAAGATGACCGTGGATTTTGAGGACGGTCAGGATGTGGAAGCTGTGCTGAATCAGATCGAAAAGACCTGCAAAAAAGTGGAAAGAGGCTTTGAACTCTACCGCTGAAGCACTCCCAAGGAGGGAATTTTGTGAATAAAAAGCAAAAAAAGATGCTCTACCGCATCCTGCTGTCTGCAGCGGTGCTGGCAGCGGTGAGTTTTGTGCCCGCAACGGGATGGGTAAAATTCGCCCTTTACATGATTCCGTATCTCATCATCGGCTACGATATTTTGTATGATGCAGCGCGCGGATTGTGGAACAGACGGCTCTTTGATGAGAATTTTCTCATGGCGGTAGCCACCGTGGGCGCCATTGTTCTGGCAGTAACCCAGACGGGGGACTATCTGGAAGCAATTGCGGTCATGCTGTTCTATCAGGTGGGAGAATTGTTCCAAAGCATTGCCGTGGGCAAAAGCCGTCGCAGCATTGCAGGCCTCATGGACATCCGTCCGGTCTATGCCAATCTTGAAATCGACGGAAAATTGGAATCCGTCGATCCGGAAGAGGTGGCGGTGGGCACCATCATCGTGGTGCAGCCCGGTGAGAAGATCCCCATTGACGGTGTTGTGGTGGAAGGTTCTTCCAGCTTGGATACCGGTGCCCTTACCGGTGAGAGCCTCCCTCGTGATGTGCAGGTGGGGGACGATGTGGTCAGCGGCTGCATCAATATGACGGGACTTCTCAAGATTTGCACCACCCGTCTGTTTGAGGAATCCACCGTGTCGAAAATTCTGGATCTGGTGGAAAATGCCAGCGCCAGAAAATCCCGGCAGGAAAAATTCATTACCCGTTTCGCCAAATATTATACCCCCGCGGTCTGTTTCAGCGCCTTGGCGCTGGCGTTGCTGCCGCCCGTGGTTCGCATGACCTTGCTGCAGCTACCTGCGGATTGGAGCAATTGGCTGTACCGTGCGCTTACCTTCCTTGTCATCAGCTGTCCCTGTGCTTTGGTGCTGAGTGTACCGCTGAGTTTCTTTGCAGGTCTGGGCGGCGCAGGCAAGGCAGGTGTGCTGGTGAAGGGTTCCAACTATCTGGAAACTCTGGCCAAGGTGGATTGTGTGGTCTTTGACAAGACCGGCACCTTGACCCAAGGTGTGTTCCGTGTCAGCGGTATCTATCACAATCGCATTGAAGCGGATGCTTTGGTGGAGTTGGCGGCGCTGGCGGAAAGCGGCTCCGTCCATCCCATCAGTAAAAGCCTGCGGCAGGCTTACGGCAAGGAAATCGACCGCAGCCGTGTTTGCGATATTCGAGAGATCAGCGGCAGCGGCGTGATTGCCAAGGTTGATGGCAGGGAAGTGGCAGCCGGCAATGCAAGACTCATGACCCAGTTGGCAATCTCTTACCCCGAAGCGCAGTACCCCGGCACCATTGTCCATGTGGCATGTGACGGGCAGTACTTGGGTCAGATCCTCATTTCCGATGTGGAAAAGCCTTCTGCATCCGCTGCAGTGAAGGCGCTGAAAAAGGCAGGCGTCAAGCAAACCGTGATGCTCACCGGGGATCGGGAAGCTGTGGCAAAGCAAATGGCAGAAAAACTGGGCATTGACCAGTATTTCAGCCAGCTGCTGCCCGGTGACAAGGTGGATCAGGTGGAGCATCTGCTGATGGCGCAAAAGGGTAAGCTGGCCTTTGTGGGCGATGGCATCAATGATGCGCCGGTACTGTCCCGTGCGGATGTGGGCA
>JAGCMI010000131.1 GCA_017646545.1 Oscillospiraceae bacterium
ACATCAAATTCCTTTTCTTTCAGAATCTGTACCAGGTTCGGGCCACTGGTATCCTCCCGTTCGCCGCGATAGCCTTTATCACTGATTGTAATTACTGCTGCTGTATACATGGTCATTCCTCCCGTTTGTAATCGCCGTGGACACCGCCGGTCTTGCTCAACAGGCGGATATCCGTAATCACCATATCCTTCTGGACCGCTTTGCACATATCGTAAACTGTCAGTGCGGCGGTGGAAACCGCGGTCAGCGCTTCCATCTCCACACCGGTTCTGCCATCGCAGGAAACGGTGGCCTTGATCTCCACGGACAGGCTTGTTTCGTCCAGAGAAAGCTCCAGATTGATGCCATCCATCAAAATGGGATGGCACATGGGGATAATATCCGGGGTGCGCTTTGCCCCCATAACACCGGCAATCTGGGCGACAGTTAGCACATCGCCTTTTTTCATTCCGCCGGACTGGATCAGTCCGAAGGTGGACTCATTCACCAGAACCCGGCCTGCAGCAACCGCCACACGCTTATTTATGGGCTTTTCACCCACGTCCACCATCTTGGCACGGCCCTGCTCATTAAAATGGGTAAAGTCGGACATAATTAACCTCCGATTTGGTTCATATTGCGTCCTGCCTGACTTCTGTGGACAGCGTCCAGATCTCCGTGCCAGGCCGGCTTATTCCAAATTGCTTCCTTGAGAACCTGCTTCATGCCATCAAAGTCCAGCCCCTTTAGGGAGTACTCGTCAGAAGAGTGCAGGCAGGGTTTGATTTTCCCGTCAGCGGTCAGACGGATGCGGTTGCACTCACCGCAGAAATGGGCGCTGACCGGACTGATCAGCCCAATATTGCCCTTCGCACCGGGCAGGCGGTAAAGTTTTGCCACGCCGCCGTCGCGCTCCGCAGAAACCGCCTCTGGCAAGTAATCCAGCACTTTGGTGTAAGGAATAAAGGCTTGGGCATCAAAATCACCGCTGTCGTACATAGGCATCATTTCAATGAAACGCATATCCACCGGATACTGCTTCGTCAGATCTGCCAGTTGCCGGATCTCATTGTCATTAAATCCGCCGATCAGCACCGCATTGATCTTGATTTTCTCAAACCCTGCTTCAAAGGCTGCATCCAGACCAGCCAGAAAATGTTCCAGCTTTCCGATCCGGGTGATGTAGGCATACTTATCCGCATCCAGTGTATCCAGACTTACGTTCAGCCGTTTCACGCCGGCTTCCTTCAACGGTCTTGCCAATTCCGGAAGCAAAATGCCATTGGTGGTTAGGCACACTTCTTTAATCCCCGCCACGGCCGCAACCCGGCGACAGATGGATACGATATTCTTTTTCACCAACGGTTCGCCGCCGGTAATACGGATTTTGGTGATTCCAAGGGATGCCGCGGCTTCCACCGCAGTGATAATCTCATCCTCTGTCATCATTTCGGTATGCTCTTTTTTGCACACACCACCCTCCGGCATACAGTATCGGCAGCGCAGATTGCACTTATCCGTCACGGAGATGCGCAGGTATGTAATATTGCGGCCAAGTCGGTCGATCATAAGCTACCTCGTAAATTGTTACAGGCGGCAACGCCTGATAGTTTTCCTTCGTTGATAACGGCTTCCACCATAGGGTGAACGGTGTTGCAGTTTCCGCAGATGTGAAGCCAATCATATTTTTCCATTCCAAAAATCAATTCCCGTTCAGGGACGAGTCCTGCGGCAATCAGCAGGGTGCTACAAGGAATTGTGATTCCTTTTGCGGTGGTACAACCGCTAATTTGAGGATAACCATGGACTTCCGTGATGGTATCTCCACAAATCAGACGAATGGGAAATTCCTTTAGACACCGCTGATTTTTTATCATTCCGCCGCAGTGATCTTTCTTTTCCACCAGCGTCACGGCCAATCCGGCTTGCGCAAGCTGCTTTGCCATAATCAATCCCAAGTCACCGCTTCCCAGAATCACCACCGGCCCCTCCGGGGTATGGCCGTGCAAGTTCATCATCGCCTGCATCTGCCCTGCGGTATAAACACCTTTGGGACGGGTACCGGCAATGGGTAGCGCCCCCATCGGGATTTCCCGGCAGCCTGTTGCGAGAATCAGCTGAGAAAACCGGATTTCCCGAAGGCCAAATTCCTTTCCGGAAAGCAATGCTGTTCTGTCTTTGGATATGGACAGCACCGTGGTGTTCAGCGTCAGAGAAACCTCCTGCGGAAAATCTTTGATCAGATCTGCAGCATATTCGATACCGCTTTTATTTTTGCCGAAGCCCTGATGGGTACACTGCAGCAAAACACCGCCAAGGGCATTTTTTCGATCCACCAGCAGCACCTGTGCACCTTTTGCCGCTTTTGCCGCGGAAATACCAGCGGCACCGCCGCCAATGATCAGGATATCATATTGCTCCATGACCGTTTTCCTCCAGCAGCTTCTCGATTTCCCAGGTGCAACGGCTGCCCTGGCAGCGGCCCATACCGGAACCCACGCGACGTTTCACACCGTCCACGGTGGTAGCACCGCGTCGGATGGCTTCCATGATCTCACCTTTGGTAATGCGTTCACACTGACAAAGGATCTGGCAGTAATCCGGATCCTCCTTTTTCTTTTCAATGGCTTTGCGATGGGGATTAAAGCAGATATTTTTCTCTGCCTGCAAAAATGCAGCAGCCTTTTCCCCAAGGGCCAAACCCAATTCATTGGAACAAGTTAAGCCAGGGGTTTTGATGCCAATCAGGCTATAAAATCCCGGTGCCGGATTTTCCACACAGAAATCCGGAATACTCTCTCCGCTTTCCCGGTAGGGGTTTGGCCGTACCGCACCGAAGGACCGAATCACCATGGAGGTATCCAGTTCCGGCAGCAAGCGGTGGGTATCTGCGTACAATTCCTCCAGCCCCTCCGCGGTGGTGGCAAAGGGGACGGTCAGATCCTTGCGGACACCGCTGATGAGCAGATTCCCCTCCACGCACGGGATGGCAGTAATCCCTTTTCCGCAACTGTCGGCCTGATGAAAAATAATATGTTCCGGTTTTCGGGCCAAAGGATCCAGCACCAGATATTCCGCGCCGTCCAGTTTCAGCCGGGTGGAGGGCGGGAACAGCAATTGCTGCAGCTGATCGGCGTATAAGCCGGCGCAGTTGATCACAACTTTGCAGGCAATGCTTTCCCCACTGGTCAGCAGGATGTAGCCGCTATCTTCCCGACGGATGCCATTGACCGACGTATTCAGGCTAACCTGCGCACCGTTTTGCACTGCGTTTTCATAGGCGGCAATCCCCAGCTGCCAGGGATTCACCGTACCGGTGGAAGGGGCATATACCGCAGCCGCTATTCCTTTTTTCAGCATGGGTTCCATGGCTTCCGCTTCTTCACCGGTCAGCATCCGCATACCGGCAACGCCGTTTTGTCTGCCATTTTCCAGCTTTCGTTCCAACTTAGGAACGGACGACACATCATAGGTCACCAGCAAAGAACCACACCGTGAAAAAGGCACTTCCAATTCTTCGCAAAGAGAATCCATATTGGCATTTCCCCGGACGGTCATCTCCGCCTTGCTGCTTCCGGGTTTATTGTCATAGCCGGCATACACAATGGCAGAATTTGCCCGGGTGATACCGGTACAAACATCCCCCTCTTTTTCAACCAGGAGGGTGGATATATTCCATCGCCGCAGATTTCGGGCCACAAAGCAGCCTAAAATTCCGCCGCCGATCACAACCGCATCAAATCGTTTCATATCCGTCAATGGGGATGACTTCACCGGGATTTTCCACGGTATATCCACCCAAGGCCAAAATCTTTTCCTTAAATTCTTCGCTCTTCAATGTGTCAATCAGCTGCTGCACCATGGGACTATCCCAGGCATGATTAGGAATGATCAAATCGTATTGCTCAATGCAGACGGGGATGAAGTCCAGATCGTAGAGTTTGGCAGCGGAGTAGATACCCATGCCCACATCCGCACTGCCGCTGACGATCTGGGCTGCAACAGAGGTGTGGGTCAGCTCTTCCCTATCATAGCCGTAGATGGCAGCGGTATCCAGATCATTCTGTTTGCACAGGTAGTCCGTTAAAATACGCGTACCGGAACCCTTCTGCCGGTTGACATAGCGGATCCCCTCTCTTGCGATATCGGAGAATTTTTCAATATGCAAAGGATTGCCCTTGGCCACCATCATGCCCTGCTGGCGACCCACACAGCGGATCAGCTTGACACCGCCCTTGGGGAAATACTTTTTCATAAAAGCCAGATTGTACACGCCATCTTCGGTATTGAGCAGATGGCAGCCGGCTGCATGGGCTTCGCCCCGGCGGATCGCCATAATGCCGCCCATAGAGCCCACATGGGAAGAACTCATGTACACACCGTTATTGGCAACATGGAGCATATCTCCCACTTCATCCAGCAGAGGATCGTGGCTGCCAATGACCACAACGGTATTTTCCAGCTTCTCCACAGGGCTGAGCAGGCGGACAGTTACCTCTGCGCCAGCTTCATAACCTTCCAGGCCCTGGGGCACTTCCAGAATGCCGTCCGCCTTCATAAAGGAAGAAACCACGCCACTGCCCCGGCTCAAGGGAGAAGCCATCAGCTTATCACCCACATAACCCATGCGGACACGGACAAATTCCTCATATTTAAGGCCCGAAACCACAGGACGGGTCAAAGTCGCCTTGGCATACTGCCGGGGTGCGGCAGGAGCTTTCAGCCAATGGTCGATCAGCGGTTTGAGCAATTGCTCAATGACAATGATACCGGAAACGGGATAGCCGGGAACGCCCAGAATGGGCTTTGCGCCCTGACAGCCTAAGATTGCAGGCTTGCCGGGTTTCATGGCAATACCATGGTACAGCACCTCACCCAATTCCCGGATGACCTTTACGGAAAAATCTTCCCGACCGGCAGAAGAACCTGCATTCAAAATCACCATGTCACATTCTTCCGCAGCCTTGGCAACCATGGCTTTGATCCGGTCAAATTTATCGGGAACAATGGGGAATACGACCGCTTCCGCGCCCCACTGCCGAACCATGGCAGAGAAGATAGAGCCATTGAACTCCAAAATATCACCGGGCTTCGGATCCGTGCAGGGCGGAATGATCTCGTCACCGGTGGGAATGATGCCCACCACAGGCTTGCGGATCACTTCGATTTCCAGCACACCGCCGGCGATCATGGCACCGATGGCAGAGGGAGAAACCGTCATATGGCTGGGCAAAATCATTTCACCGGCACAGATATCCTCACCGATCTGCCGAATATGCTGCCACGGCGCTGCCGCTGCGTGAATGGTGATGGTGCCATCCCCATTCTTCACGATATCCTCCACCATGATGACTGCATCACAGTTCTCCGGGATGGGATCGCCGGTATCCAGAACGATGTACTGATCGGGATTCAGGGTGATGGGCGTGGTTTCCGTTGCGCCAAACGTATCCTTGGCATTCACAGCAACGCCGTCCATAGCACTGGCAGCATAATGAGGCGCACAAATGTGGGCATAGACCGCATGGGCAGTGACCCGGCCGCAGGCATCCCATACGGGAATCGGCTCGGTCTTAGGGGCAAATCCATGGTCTTCCAACAGTTTTAGGTAATCTTCCCTTGCTTTCACAAGGGGAATGTTGGTCAAATATTCAAATCCCATAATTTAATCTCCTGCGGTAACAGTTACCTGAATTTCAGCATTTTGGGCCAAGCCCTCCTGATCTCTGTGGATACAGAAATAACCGTCGGCACCTGCCAATGTGGTGATCAGACCGGACTTGCCGCGGATGGGGTAGGCATACAAGGCCCCATCTCTGCGCTCCAGGCGGCAGCAGTGATACTGGGCACGGCCATGGTTTGCGCTGACACTTTCCGTGATCTTTGCCGTAACGGTGTAGCTTTCCTGCTGTCTGCCCATCAATCTGGAAAGCGTAGGCAGAACAAACAGCTTGGTAATAAAGTAAGCCGCCACCGGGTGACCGGGCAGACAAAACAGAGGCTTGGGGCCGGTTCTACCCAGAATGGTAGGCTTGCCGTGTTTGATGGCAATGCCGTGGAGCAGCAAGCTGCCCATGGATTCAATGATCCGGCAGGCCGCATCCTTCACGCCCACGCTGCTGCCACCGGAGAGCAGAACAGCATCGCATTGAGAAACCGCTTTTGTAACCTTCTCAGAAAGCAATGCTTCATCATCAATGACGATTCCATAATTGATAACATTTACACCAAACGCTGTCAGCATCGCCTCCAGCATGGGGCTGTTCACATCCCGAACCTGTCCGGGACCGGGCGTAACCTCCGGCGGAACCAGTTCATCGCCGGTAGAAATGACACCCACCGTCAACTTCTTTACAACGGGAACCTGCACACAGCCAATGGCAGCCAATGCGCCAATATCCTGAGAGGAGAGCACTCTTCCCTTTTCCAGAATCACTTTGCCCGGGAACACATCGTCGCCCCGGAAGATCATATTCTGTCCCGGCGCGACAGACTTGGAAACACCGATGGTGCCATCACCGTAATCTTCGGTATATTCGATCATAACCACACTGTCCGCACCTTTGGGCACCGCACCGCCAGTAGGGACTGCCACGCACTCCTCGGGACGAAGTTCAAATTCCGCACCCTCACCCATAAGAACCTCACCCTGTAAGGGTAAGATTGCCGGAATGGCATCCGTGCAGCCAAAGGTATCTCTCGCCCGCACAGCATAGCCATCTACGGTAGATCGGTCAAAATCAGGAACATATTCTGTTGCCGCAACATCTTGCGCCAATACCCGTCCCATAGCGGCAGCCAAAGAAACCCGTTCCGTTTCCGCCACCGCAGAAAATTCCTGTTTAATCAAAGCCAGAACTTCTTCCGGCGTTTTTACATGAAGCATATCAAACCTCCGAGACCACCTTGCCCAAATCCCGGTAGTCGTTTCCGGAGAAGTGTGCAATTTCTTTGCGGAAAGCAGGATCGTTCAGAACCTTCATCAGCTTCTGCACTGCCTCCGTTGCCATCATTTCTTTCTTAATTACAAAATCAAAACGCTCTTCCAAAAGGGGAATAAAATCAAGATTATCAATCTGCCGAGAAATCCGTTCCGTACCAATGGCAAGATCCGCTTCTCCCGACGCAATGGCTGCCGCCATCGTCAGATGGGATTTCATGATTTTGTCATAACCCTTCACCCGGGATACGGGAATGCCCAACCGTTTTAACTGGGTATCCAGTAAGATTCGGGAACTGGAGCCTATCCGGCGATTGAGCACGGAAATATCTTCCCGTCCCAGATCCATCCAGCCTTTAATATGCTTGGGATTGCCCTTCTGCACATAAAATCCCTGGGTGCGGTAGCTGACATTCACCAGAACTGCCGGAACGCCGGGCATCAAACTGCGAACGAACGATACATTATAGTCAAAGCCGTCAAACAAATGGCAGGCAACCACATGGACATTGTCCTGGTAAAGGGAAAGCAGACCCTCGAAACTGCTCAGATAGGTGCGGGCTGCATTGACCCCCTCTTCCTGCAGATAATTGGCCAAAATATCCAGCACCACATCCTGTCCGGAGATAATCAGCTCCGGCTGTTCCTCTTTCTTGGGGGTCAACAGTGTGGAATGGGTATCGATATTCTTAACAGGGCGGATGGAATGTTCATGCCGGGATCTGGCAATGTAGGCATCTACATCATCCTGGGTAAAGCGGACCTTTCGGCCGATTTTATAGGAGTGGATCTCTCCTTTTTTGATCAAATCATATATGGTAGATTTGCTGACATGCAAAATAGCCGCCACTTCCTGGGTCGACAAGGACTTATTATGTGCCACAGCAGGTCCTCCTATCTGTTATTTCTTACCAGTTTTCTGAATCTTATTATACTCTTTTTTGTGTGCTTATACAAGACCCTTGCGGTAGATCGTATAAATTATTTCGTATCATTTCATACTATTTCGCACACTTGCCCATGGTGTTACCAAAATAATTTCGTGTGATTTGAAACTGTTTCATACTGTTTCGCGCAGAAATCGTCCTCCGCCCTTGCGTACTGCTTATTTTCCAATATAATTAAAATATCATCATAGCGTGAACAACGCGAAAATTCGGAAACAATCATAATTTTGGGAGGTATTGCTATGGCATACGCATACTACGAAAAAATTGCCCGTATCAACCTGACCACCGGTACCGTCACTGTGGAAAAGCTGGATACCGATCTGACTAAAAAGTTCGTCGGCGGCCGTGGTCTGGGCACCAAGATCGTCTACGACGAAGGCTGTGCAACCGTTGATCCCCTGGGTCCCGACAACAAGCTGGTCTACGTCACCGGTCCTCTGACCGGCGCAGGCGCTCCCTCTTCCGGCCGCTACATGGTCGTCACCAAGTCCCCCCTGACCGGCATGATCGCTTGCTCCAACTCCGGCGG
>JAGCMI010000132.1 GCA_017646545.1 Oscillospiraceae bacterium
AAGTCGATAATCACAAGGTCAGGGCATTGACCTTTGCAGGAGGGATCGTAAGACCACGCTTGTGGCAAGTCCTGTTGATCGCACAATCCCCGCGTTCCGTGGCCTAAGAAGCCTCGGAATTCATTCCGGGGAGTATGTCACGATTAGGAAAGTGGACGGGCAAGGACGAATACAGTAGAAGCGGAGGTGAAGCAAAGTGTTGACCACCGTTTGGCTGATGCTCAGCTCGCTGCTGTATTCCCTGCAGCTGCAGACCGGTAGTTTTCCCAAGCCACTTAGCGCTGAGGAAGAGCAATTTTATCTAGAAAAGGCGGCCCAGGGGGATCTGGATGCCAGAAATGTGCTCATCGAGCGAAATTTACGGCTGGTAGCCCACATTATGAAAAAATACTATACTCAAACTGCGGACCAGGAGGATTTAATCTCCATCGGCACCATTGGCCTCATCAAGGGGATCACCACCTTTGATTACAGCAAAGGGGTGCGCCTGGCCACCTATGCCGCCCGGTGCGTGGAAAATGAGATCCTCATGTATTTTCGCAGCCAGAGAAAAAGCAGCCAGGATGTTTCTCTTTCCGACTATATTGAAAGCGGCAGCGATGGAGCTGCGCTGTCGCTGATGGATGTGGTGGCAGAGGAGGGGGATCTGCTGGAAACCATCAGCGACCGGGAGATGATCCGTCTGCTGGGGAAAGCGGTGCAAACCCATTTGACCGAGCAGGAGCGTCTTGTGATTCAGCTGCGCTATGGCTTGGGCGGCAAACCGCCCCTGCGGCAGCGGGAGGTGGCGGATGTCACCGGCATCAGCCGCAGCTATGTGTCCCGCATTGAGAAAAAGGCGTTGCAAAAGCTGCAAAAGGCGTTGGAGGGTTCCGCGCCATAAAAAATCAGCACCCCATTGGGGTGCTGATATCTTTTAGTATTTACGGGAAAGCTGTGCCTCAGCTTCTTCGCGGGTGATCTCACCGGAATTGCACTTGGCCATGATCTGCACATCCTTATCGTTGAGCTTATATCCCAAGTAGAAGAAGGTGGAGATGACCATACCGATGACGGGCACCAGTGCGTAGACGATCCACAGACCGGAAGTGGCCTTGTCGCTGAGCTGAATGTTCATAGCAGCCAGCTTGGCGAAGCTATCAGTCTCAATGGTGGGGAAGGCAAACAGACCCAGCAGGAACAGTGCCAGCGCAGAGGAAACAGCGCCGGTAATCTTTACGGAGAAGGTCTGGATGGCGAAGGTAATGCCCTTGGCGCTGATGCCGGATTTGTACTGACCGTACTCAGCGCAGTCGGGGGTGAACATGAAGGCCAGAACACCAACAAGACACATGGGGATAGCCCGGATGAAGGTCAGAACCAGGAAGAGGATCTGGTTTTCATAGCCGAGGAAGTAGATCGCAAAGCCCAGGATGATGTTGACGATATTGCACCAGAACAGGGTCTTGAATTTGTCCAGCTTCTTGAGGATGGTGGGCATCAGCATGGCGGCGATGACACCGGGCACCATGCCCAGCAGGTTCAGCAAAATGGAGTACAGCTCGCTGCCAAAGAGGAAGAAAGAGACGAACAAGGTGGTGGCGGCGGAGGTTTTCAGGGCGTCGGTGGCCATGTAGCCGCCGTAGTAGGTCAGCAGATATTTGTTCTTACCCAAGTAGGTGAACATCTGCTTGAAGCTGAAGTCGCCTTCATCCTGATCCGGATGGTAATTGCGCTCTTTGCAGAAAATACACAGAGGAACCATCGTCAAGGCGCTGATGATGGAAAGCACGATGACTGCAAAGGAATAACTGCGGCCGATCAGCAGGGGCATCACAACCACACACAGCAGATAGCCTGCGCCGGAGAAGACGCGGTTGACGCTCAGCAGCAGATTGCGTTCACCCAGATTATCGGTCATGGTGTTGAGCATGGAGTAGGCGGGCACGTCGGTCAGGGTGTAAATGGTGTCCCACAGCAGGTAGGCAACAGCAAACCAGATGAGCTTGCCGGTTTCGCTGAAGCCACTGGGGATGGTGAATACAGCGATGGTCACAACGGGGATAAATGTTACCGCCAGACGCAGCCAAGGAAGGCTCTTGAGGCCGTTTTTGAACTTGACCTTGTCAAAAATGTAGCCGAAAATGGGGTCGTTGATAGCATCCCAGATTTTGACCACCAACAGCACCAGAGAAACTTTCCACAAGGCGATGCCCTGCATGGCAAGGTAGGCGGAAAGGTAAATGAAGGTGATGTTGTAGTACACATTCTGACCCACGAAGTAGGTCCAGTAGCTTAGGCGTTCTTTGAAGGTAGTCATGTAATTTTTCATGGATAGCCTTCCTTTCTTTAACAATACTTACCTATTTTACCAGAAAATGACAGAAAAAGCAAGAAAATTCCCCAAAGAGGAAAGCATAAACTGAAATCTGAACTTCCTTAGGACGAAAAAACACCCCGGAACAGTTTGTTCCGGGGTGTATTCTCTACATTAGTCAGCCACGTAGGGCAGCAGAGCGATCTGACGAGCACGCTTGATAGCGGTGGTCAGGTCACGCTGGTGAGCGGCGCAGGTACCGGTGGTACGGCGGGGCAGAATCTTGCCGCGCTCGGACAGGTAACGGCGCAGCTTAGCGGTATCCTTGTA
>JAGCMI010000133.1 GCA_017646545.1 Oscillospiraceae bacterium
AGACCCGGCGGCATCGTAGCATTCATCACCTCCAAAGGCACCATGGACAAAGAAAACTCCGCTGTGAGGAAGTACCTTGCACAGCGGGCTGATCTGATCGGTGCCATCCGACTGCCCAACGATGCGTTCAAACGCAATGCCGGTACGGAAGTCACCAGTGATATTCTGTTTCTGCAAAAGCGAGATCGGATGACGGATATTGAACCGGACTGGGTGCATCTGGACACCGATCCCAACGGCATCCGCATGAACAGCTACTTTGTGCAGCACCCGGAAATGATTCTGGGTGAAATGGTCATGGACTCCACCCGGTTCGGTATGGACAGCACCTGCACGCCCTATCCCGAAAAGGATTTGGGTAGCCAGCTTGCGGAAGCAGTATCCACACTCAATGCCCAGATTACCGAATATCAGCATGAGGAACTGGAAGAAGATGACCGCTCCATTCCTGCCGACCCCAATGTACGGAACTTCAGTTACACCATTGTTGATGGCAAGGTGTACTTCCGGGAAAACAGCCGTATGAATCCCGTGGAGGTATCCGTTACCGCAGAGAACCGTATCCGTGGTATGATCCACCTCCGGGACTGTGTACGAAAGCTCATTGACTACCAGACCGAGGGTTATCCCGACGAGGACATTCAGCGGGAACAGCGCAATCTGAACGATCTTTACGATGACTTCACCAAAAAATACGGTCTGCTGTGCAGCCGGGGCAACAGTCTGGCTTTCAGCGATGACTCCAGTTACTTCCTGCTGTGTTCTCTGGAAGTGCTAGACGAGGAGGGCAACTTCAAGCGCAAGGCGGATATGTTCACCAAGCGCACCATCCGTCCCCATGTTGCTGTTACCACTGTAGACACCGCCAGTGAAGCCCTTGCGGTATCCATTGCGGAAAAAGCACGGGTAGATATGCCCTTCATGGCAGAACTGTCCGGTAAGACTGAGGAAGAACTGGAAGCCGAGCTGACAGGGGTTATCTTCCGGAATATCCACACCGCAGAAAGCAAGGAGGATATTCCTCTTGCCCATACCGATCTGGAGCGGTATGAATTTGTCACCGCAGACGAGTACCTTTCCGGTAATGTGCGCCGGAAGCTGCGTATGGTAAAAGCCTTGCAGGAGGTTTTACCACCCGAAAAGAAAGAACTGCTTACCCGGAACATTGAGGCTCTGACAGCGGTGCAGCCAGTGGATTTGACTGCCGGTGAAATCGGCATCCGGATCGGTGTCAACTGGGTACCCAAGGAAATCTACGAGCAGTTCATGTATGAGGTGTTTGGCACCAGCAGCTATGCCCGGTATAAGATCAAGGTACTATATTCTCCCCATTCCGGTGAGTGGAATGTGACCTCCAAATCCATGGATGGCAGCAACATCAAAGCTATTACCACCTACGGCACGGAACGGATCAATGCCTACCACATCTTTGAGCAAACCTTAAATCAGAAAGATGTCCGTATCTTCGATACCAGGATCGATGCCAACGGCAACGAAGTCCGGGTACTGAACAAGAAGGAAACTGCCATCGCACAGGACCGGCAGGAGCTGATCAAAGCCAAGTTTGCGGAATGGATCTGGAAAGATATTGACCGCCGGGAACAGCTTTGCGGCATTTATAATGAGCTTTTCAATTCTCTGCGGCCCCGTGAGTATGACGGCCAGCATATCCGCTTCTCAGGTATGAATCCGGAAATCTCCCTCCGGAAACACCAGATCAATGCCATCGCCCACATCATGTACGGTGGTAATACCTTGCTGGCCCATGAAGTCGGTGCAGGCAAGACCTTTGAAATGGTTGCAGCAGCCATGGAGAGCAAGCGGCTGGGCCTGTGTACCAAATCTCTGATTGTGGTTCCCAACCATATCACAGAGCAGTGGGCGGCAGAATGGCTCCAGCTATACCCCTCTGCCAATATTCTGGTTGCCACCAAGAAGGACTTTGAAACCAAAAACCGGAAGAAATTCTGCGGCAGAATTGCCACCGGCGATTATGATGCCATTATCATTGGTCACAGCCAGTTTGAGAAGATCCCCATGTCCAAGGAGCGGCAGGAAGCTATCCTGCGACGGCAGATCAACAGCATCCTGGACGGTATCCGGGAAGCCAAGCGGAACCATGCGGAAAACTATTCCATCAAGCAGATGGAGCGGACACGGAAATCTCTGGAGAACCGATTGGCCAAGCTGAACGACCAGAGCCGCAAGGATGATGTGGTGACTTTTGAGCAGTTGGGTGTTGACCGGATCTTTGTGGACGAGAGTCATTATTTTAAGAATTTGTTCCTGGCAACGAAGATGCGGAATGTGGGCGGCATTGCCCAGACGGAAGCACAGAAGTCCTCTGACCTCTTTATGAAGTGTCAGTATCTGGACGAGATCACCGGGGGCCGTGGTGTTATTTTCGCCACCGGCACACCCATTTCCAACAGCATGGTGGAGCTTTACACCATCCAGCGGTATCTGCAGTACAGCACCCTGGAAGAAATGGGCTTGCTGAATTTCGATGACTGGGCGGCAAACTACGGTGAAACCATCACAGCTATCGAACTGTCCCCGGAGGGAACCGGCTACCGGAGCAAGACACGGTTTGCCAAGTTCTATAACCTCCCGGAACTGATGTCCACCTTCAAGATGGTTGCGGACATACAGACAGCAGATATGCTGAAGCTGCCTGTTCCCAAGGCAAACTTCCATACGGAGGTTATCAAGCCATCTCCCATGCAGCAGGATATGATCAAGTCCCTTGCTGACCGGGCAGAGGAAATCCGGGCAGGCAATGTCGATCCCAGCATTGATAATATGCTGAAGATCACCAACGACGGCAGAAAGCTGGCTCTTGATATGCGGCTCGTCAATCCGTTGGCACCCGATACAGAGGATAGCAAGACCTCCATCTGCGCCCGGAATGTCTACTCCATCTGGGAGCGGACACAGGAGCAGAAAAGCGCACAGCTTGTGTTCTGCGACCTCTCCACCCCCGGCAAAACCATTGATATGGAGATGCG
>JAGCMI010000134.1 GCA_017646545.1 Oscillospiraceae bacterium
CAAAGCGGGAGAATTCTATATCTACTTATCCGTTATTCAGGACTGGCCGGATGTTCCGTCACGCACAGGTAATGCTGTCGGACTGGACTTTGGCATAAAACACTTTCTGACAATGGATAATGGTAAGACAATAGACTCGCCACAATGGTATCTTAACTCCATAAAGGAGATCCGCAACGCCCATCGTGCAGTGTCGCGTTGTCAAAAGGGTAGCAATAACAGGCGCAGGGCGTTACAAAATCTGGAGCGCATCTACAAGCGGATATGCAACCGCAGGCAGGACTGGTTCTTCAAGCTGGCGAATGAACTGGTAAGTCAATACGCTGTCATTTGCATTGAGAACCTGAATCTGGAAGGAATGAAACACCTGTGGGGTCGAAAGGTATCTGACATTGCGTATGGCGAGTTTACTCAGATTCTGGAGTGGGTAGCCCGTAAAAACGGCTGCACTGTGGTCAAAGTTGATCGCTGGATGCCTAGCAGCAAAGCCTGTCATGTATGCGGAACGCTGAATACCAGCTTAAGATTAAGTGACCGCACCTGGCAATGCGAAAGCTGCGGAACGACTCTGGACAGAGATGCCAACGCTGCCATTAACATCCGGGAAGCGGGACTTTCCCTGCTAACTGCATAAGTCGATAATCATAAAAGGTCGGGGCATCGACCTTTGCAGGAGGGACTGTAAGACCACACTCCGTGGCAGGTCCTGTTGATCGCACAATCCCCGCTCTCCGTGGCTCAAGAAGCCTCGGAATTCATTCCGGGGAGTATGTCACAAAAAGTTATATTGCAAAATCGGGATGTTATGATATAATTGCTTTGTATGTGTGAAAATATGCCATCCAGTCCGTCGGACGGATGCAAGTATACTGTAAAGGAAGGAATTTTCTATGTTGGAACCCAAGAAGATCCAAAAAGTGGTCATTGATGGCCATAGCCTGACCTTTGAAGCCTTTATTGCCGTTGCCCGCTTCGGTGCCCGGGTAGAGCTTGCCCCCAGCGCCAAGGAAGCCATGCAGCGCTCCCGTGATCTGGCAGAGAAGATCTCTGCTCAGAAGCGTGTTGCTTATGGTATTACCACCGGTTTCGGTGACTTTGCTACCGTGGCAGTGCCCGATGATATGTCTGCCCAGCTGTCCACCAATCTGATCCTCAGCCACTGCACCGGCACCGGTGAACCCTATGCCGATGAGCAGGTTCGTGGCATGATGCTGCTGCGCGCCAACGCGCTGTGCGTGGGTGTCAGCGGTGTGCGTCCCATCCTGGTGGAAATGCTGGTGGATATGCTCAATGCCGGTGTGACCCCCATCATTCCGCAGAAGGGTTCTCTGGGTGCATCCGGTGACCTGGCGCCCTTGAGCCACATGGGGCTGGTGCTGCTGGGTCGTGGCATGGCCAACTACCACGGCTCCAAGATGACCGGTGCCAAGGCTATGGAAATGGCCGGCATCCCCACCCTGGATACCCTGGTCAGTAAGGAAGGTCTGGGCATTACCAACGGCACCTGCGCCATGACCAGTGTTGGCGCCCTGAATCTGTATGACACCATCTGCGCTGCTCAGCTGGCAGACCTGGTTGCTTCTTTGACCTTCACTGCCCTGACCGGTCAGCGCAACGCTTATGAGGAGCGTGTGCACACCGTTCGCGGTCATAAGGGTCAGATCTGCGTTGCAAAGAATCTGCGCCTGCTGACCGATCATTCCGAAATCGTGGAGAGAAGCCAGGGTCTGCGCGTGCAGGATGCTTATGCTCTGCGCTGCATCCCCCAGGTGCACGGCGCTGTCCGTGACTCTTTGGAGTACATCCTCTCCAAGGTGGAGATCGAACTCAATGCCGTTACCGATAACCCCCTGCTGTTCAATGAGGACGAGGCTGTTATTTCCGGCGGTAACTTCCATGGCGAGCCCATGGCGCTGCCCTTTGATTTCCTGGGCATTGCCTGCTCCGAGATCGCCAGCATTTCCGAGCGCCGTACCGAGCGTATGGTCAATGCGGCTCTGTCCAACGGCCTGACCCCCTTCCTGACCACCGTGGGCGGTGTCAACTCCGGCTTTATGATCGTGCAGTACTCCGCAGCCTCCATGGCTTCTGAAAATAAGGTGCTGGCACATCCTGCCTGCGTGGATACCATTCCTTCTTCCGCCAACCAGGAAGACTTCGTTTCCATGGGCACCACCGCTGCCCGCAAGGCCGGCACCATCCTGCAGAACACCTTGTCCTGCCTGGCCTTTGAGTTGCTGACCGCCTGCCAGGCCATCGATATCCGCCGCCTGCAGAAGAGCTACGGTCTGGGTCTGTCCCCCGTGGGCGAGGCTGTGTTCAACCGTGTCCGCCAGGATGTGGCATTTATGGACATCGACCGTGAGATCTGGCCCGACATCGAGGCAGTGGAGCGAATCGTCCGCAGCGGTGATCTGCTGGAGATCGTTCGTACCATGGTTCCCGATTTTGAATAATTTTGGAGGTCTTGAATATGTTTGATCCCCGTGATGCTATGACCATTATGCTGGATGATGTTCTTCCAGAATATCCCAGCTTTGACCCCGCTTACCGTCGTGCCCCTCGCCGTGAGGCCAATTTGAGCCAGGCCGACAAGGAACTGGCCATCCGCAATGCCCTGCGTTACATTCCCGCGCAGCACCATGCCCAGATGGCAGTGGAATGTGCGGAAGAACTGGAGCAAACCGGCCGTATCTATGGCTACCGCTTCCGTCCCGAGGGCAAGCTGATCGGCAAGCCTATCGACGAATATAAGGGCAACTGCGTGGAAGCCAAGGCTTTCCAGGTTATGATCGACAACAATCTGGACTTTGATGTGGCGCTGTACCCCTACGAACTGGTTACCTACGGTGAGACCGGTCAGGTCTGCCAGAACTGGATGCAGTACCGCCTCATCAAGAAGTATCTGGAAGTGATGACTGACGAGCAGACTCTGGTGGTCATGTCCGGCCATCCTCTGGGCCTGTTCCACAGCCATAAGTTGGCACCCCGCTGTATCATCACCAACGGTCTGATGGTGGGCGCTTTCGATGATCAGAAGAACTTCAACCGCGCTGCTGCGCTGGGCGTTGCCAACTACGGCCAGATGACCGCCGGTGGCTGGATGTACATTGGACCTCAGGGCATCGTCCATGGCACTTTCAACACCCTGCTCAACGCAGGCCGTCTGAAGCTGGGCATCCCTGCCGATGGCAATCTGGCAGGTAAGCTCTTTGTTACTGCAGGTCTGGGCGGTATGTCCGGTGCCCAGGGTAAGGCTGCTGAAATTGCCGGTGCTGTCAGCATCATCGCTGAAGTGGACGAGAGCCGTATCATGACCCGTTACACCCAGGGCTGGGTCAGCGCCAAGACCGACTCTTTGGAGGAGGCACTGCGTCTGGCTCGCGAAAAGATGGCAGCCAAGGAGCCTTGCGCCATCGCTTATCTGGGTAATATCGTGGATCTGCTGGAGTATCTGTATGAGAACAATGTCCATGTGGATCTGATGAGTGATCAGACCTCCTGCCATGTGCCTTATGACGGCGGCTACTGCCCCCAGGGTCTGACTTTTGCCCAGCGTACCGAAATGCTGGCCAACGATCCCGAGGGCTTCAAGGTGCTGGTAGACAAGACCCTGCGCCACCACTATGAAATGATCTGCAAGTTCGACCAGCGCGGCACTTACTTCTTCGACTACGGCAACTCCTTCCTGAAGGCAGTCTACGATGCCGGTGTCAAGAGCATCTGCAAGAACGGTGAAAACGATCTGGACGGCTTTGTGTTCCCCAGCTATGTGGAAGACATTCTGGGCCCCTGCCTCTTTGACTTTGGCTATGGCCCCTTCCGTTGGTGCTGTCTGAGCCGCAATCCCGAGGATCTGGACAAGACCGATGCTGCCGCTGCCGAATACATCATGGCCAACAACCGTCGCTATCAGGACTATGACAACTATGTCTGGGTTCGCGATGCCAAGGAGAACAAGCTGGTGGTTGGTACCCAGTGCCGTATTCTGTATCAGGATGCCATGGGTCGTATGAAGATCGCTCTGAAGTTTAACGAAATGGTGCGCAATGGCGAGATCGGCCCCGTGATGCTGGGTCGTGACCACCACGATACCGGCGGTACCGACTCTCCCTTCCGTGAAACCTCCAACATCAAGGACGGTTCCAATATCATGGCTGAAATGGCCACCCATTGCTTTGCCGGCAATGCCGCCCGCGGCATGAGCCTGATCGCCCTGCATAATGGCGGCGGCACCGGCATTGGCAAGTCTATCAACGGTGGCTTCGGCATGGTGCTGGACGGCTCCGAGCGGGTGGACACCATCCTGCGTATGAGCATGCCTTGGGATACCATGATCGGTGTTTCCCGTCGCGCATGGGCGACCAATGAGAATGCTTTGACCACCGTGGCGGAGTACAACAAGATGTACGAGGGTATGGATCACATCACCCTGCCTTACATCGCTGACCGCGATCTGGTGGCAGAAGCCCTCAAGCGTGTACAGGGCAAGTGATATGAGCAATTTGCTGATTAAAAATATTGGCCTTTTGGCCACACCTCTGGGAAGCGCCGCTAAAAGCGGCGCCCAGCAGGGGGCAGTGCAGTTTCTGTATGATGCTTTTGTCCGTGTGGAAGATGGCATCATCACCGAGGTCGGCTCCGGGGGCACCCGTGCCAAGGCAGGGGAGACCGTGGTGGATGCCGGCGGCAAACTGGTGACCCCCGGTTTGGTGGATGCCCATACCCATCTGATTTTTGGCGGCTGGCGCCAGAATGAGCTGGGCATGAAGCTTCACGGCAAAACCTATTTGGAAATTCAAAATGCCGGCGGCGGCATCCAGTCCTCCACCAATGCCACGCGACAGGCATCCGAAGAGGAACTGACCGCCAAGGCGGCTTTGGCGCTGGATGAAATGATGGGCTTTGGCACCACTACGGTGGAAGCCAAAAGCGGCTACGGTCTTGCTACCGAGCATGAACTGAAGGCCTTGCAGGTCATCAAGAATCTCTCTGAGCGCCATCCTATGGACATTGTGGCCACCTTCATGGGTGCCCACTTGGTGCCCAAGGAATATAAAGCAGACCGCAAGGAATACATCCGTCTGGTCTGCGAGGAAATGATGCCCTTGGTTGCCAAGCAGGGCATCGCCAAGTACAACGATGTGTTCTGCGAAGCAGATACCTTTGATGTGGAGGAAGCCCGCCAGATTCTGGAGGCTGGAATCCGTCACGGTCTGCGCCCCAAGATCCATGCCGACGAGATCGAAGCCATTGGCGGCTCTGCGCTGGCTGGGCAGTTGGGCGCGATTTCCGCAGAGCACTTGATCGTCTGCCCCCCGGAGGGTATTGAAGCGCTGGCAAAGGGCGGCGTCATCGCCTGCCTGCTGCCTGCTACCAGCTTCAATTTGGGCGCAACCTTTGCCCCTGCCAGAGATATGGTAAATGCCGGTGTTCCCGTTGCCATGGCGACGGATTTTAACCCCGGTTCCTGCCCTTGCCTGAATATGCAGTTCGTTATCAATTTGGGCTGCCTGAAGTACCGATTGACCCCGGAGGAAGTGCTCACCGCAGTTACCTTAAATGGCGCTGCTGCCATCGATATGGTGGATAAAGTCGGTTCTGTGGAGCCGGGCAAGCAGGGCGATCTGGTTATTTGGGATGCGCCCGATCTGAACTATATCTGTTACCGTTTCGGCAGCAATCTGGTGAAAACCGTTATTAAGGCTGGTAAAGTCGTAAAAATGTAATTTTTGGAGGAATATTCGAATGGCAAAGCTTGTTGAATGTGTACCTAATTTTTCTGTGAGTAAGGAACAGGATCCCGTTGTATTCCAGCAGATCGTGGATGTTGCCAACTCCGTTCCCGGCTGCACCGTGCTGGATGTGCAGACCGATGGCGACCATAACCGCTGCGTCTTTACCATGGTCGGCTCTCCTGCCGCCATCGAGGAAGTGGCTTTCCAGATGACCAAGAAGGCTACCGAACTGATCGACATGACCAAGCATAAGGGTCAGCATCCCCGTATGGGCGCTACCGATGTTATCCCTTTCATTCCCACCATGGACATGACCGTGGAAGAGTGTGTGGAGATTTCCAAGCGTCTGGCAAAGCGTATTTGGGAGGAACTGGGCGTGCCTTCCTTCCTGTACGAAGATTCTGCTTCCGCTCCCCACCGTACCAATCTGGCCAAGTGCCGCAGCGGTCAGTTTGAGGGTATGCCCGAAAAGCTGCTGCAGGAAGAATGGGCCCCCGACTTTGGTGAGCGCAAGATTCACCCCACCGCAGGCATCGTGGCCATCGGCGCCCGTATGCCTCTGATCGCTTACAACATCAATCTGGACACCTCCGACATCGAGGTCGCCAATAAGATCGCCAAGGCCATCCGTGAGCGCAACGGCGGCTTCAAGTATTGCAAGGCCATCGGCGTTATGCTGGAGGATCGCAATATTGCCCAGGTTTCCATGAATTTGGTCAACTACGAAGGCACTCCCATCTACTATGTCTTTGAGATGGTTCGCGCTCTGGCTGACCGTTATGGTGCCCGCATCATCGGCTCCGAGCTGGTGGGTCTGACTCCTGCCAAGGCGCTGATCGACTGCGCTGAGTACTATTTGAAGCTGGAGAACTTCGATGGCCGCAAGCAGGCTATGGAGTATCACCTGATCGGACTGGAATAAGGAGGGTATTATGAAGCTGGCTGAAATGACTGTTACCCAATTTGCAAATGTCCTGGCCTCCGATGCTCCCGCTCCCGGCGGCGGTTCCACCGCTGCGTTGGCTGGCGCTCTGGGTGCTGCGTTGACCGCCATGGTCTGCGAGCTGACCGTAGGCAAGAAGCAGTTTGCTGAAATCCGTGAGGATATCCTGGCTGTGCAGGCCAAGGCTTCTGATCTGCAGAAGCGTTTTCTGGATGTGATGGATCGTGACACCGATGCTTTCCTGGTGGTGAGCAATGCCTTTGCTATGCCCAAGGCCACCGACGAGGAGAAGGCTGCCCGCAGCGCCGCCATCCAGAAGGGTCTGGAAGGCTGCACCGCTACACCTTTCGAGATGATGGAGCTTTCTGCCGAAACCATCGAACTGACCGAGTCTTTGCTGGGCCGCTTCAACACCGCTTCCGCTTCCGATCTGGGCGTGGGTGCTCTTTCTCTGCGCACCGCTGTTCAGGGCGCATGGCTGAATGTGCTGATCAACATCGGTTCTCTTAAGAACAAGGAACTGGCTGAATCCTACCGTGCCAAGGGTCAGGCTCTGGTTGACCAGGTGGTCGCCGCTGCCGACCGTGTGTACGCACAGGTGCTGACGCTGGTGTAAAAAATAAAAGCTGCCGCTTTTTCGCGGCAGCTTTTTGCATCAATGGATGGATAAATTTCGGTTTGTCGGGCTGATCGCCTAATTCCTAATTCACCGATCGATAACTCCAATTTAAAAGCCGCGCCCATCGGGGCGCGGCTTTGTGTTGGTTGTACCAAAGACAACCCCCGGCTATGCCGGGGGAATAAAAATAGCTTCTAGCGAGGAGTAAAGTAGACAAGAAAAAATCTCCCCATTATAGTAAAAGTGGTTTGCCGACCACACAATTACCATAATGAGGATGTCTTCATCGTTAAAAATAAAGACGTTAATAGTTTAGACCATACATCGTGGAGATGTCAATACCATATCGTATTCGCGCCCAAATATCGAAGGATGGAAATATACGGACAGATTAAAGTAGATATCGGAAAAATACTGCGTCAGTTATGCCAG
>JAGCMI010000135.1 GCA_017646545.1 Oscillospiraceae bacterium
ATATGCAGGATTTGTCCGTGATCAACGATGCCCTCGGCCCAGAAGTCAAGGGACAGGAGGTGGCATTGCATGTTTGCGGTACGGACTTCTCCATGGAGAACTGCACCCTAACATCCACGCAGGACACACTCTTTCTTGGCCCCTTGCCGCCGGATCTGATTGAACGGTATGAGGGATTCCTTCCCGACGATTTCCGTAGGGGAGGGGAAATGAAGCAGCGCTTCACCAATTGCACCATCGAAGGCACCATCGATTTCATCTTTGGTTGCGGCAATGCCTTATTTGAAGGGTGCTGCATTCGCTCTTTGTCGGAGACCAGAAAAGTAGGTTATGTGGCAGCCCCGGCACACAGTTTGTGTCAGAGGGAAGGATTCCTTTTCCGCAACTGCGACTTTTGTTGTGAAGAAGGGGTAGAACCTGGCAGCATCTATTTGGCTCGCCCTTGGCGGGATTATGGATTGTCCCGGTTTGAAAATTGTAGCTACGCTGCCCACATTGCTGCCGCTGGCTTCGATAAATGGAACAATACCCGGCGTGATCGTACTGCCCGATTCTTCGAGGAACCGGTGGTAGCCGGTCGCGTTGGCTGGATCAATGATCCCCAAAGAACTCTGACTGAAAAGGCAGGGGAGAATACATGAATCGTCAAATATCACTTGCCCAGTACCGAACCATCGACCTTTCTATTTTAACAGGTTTGATGGCAGTATCTCAGCTGGTGATCCATGTCGCGGTAAAAAGCTTTTATGCAGAGCAAACAGGATACATTGTATCTCCTGTGGCGGCGGTGGTGGCACTGGTGATGATGCGTTGGAGTTTCTGGGCTGCGATCCCCGCGGTGCTGGGAGGCTTGATCCTCTCATTGCTCTCCGGCGGAACGGCAGAACAGATGCTAATCTATAGTGCCGGTAATTTGATTTCCATTTTGGCATGTTTCATGCTAAAACTTGTAGGTAAAGAGCGTATTCGCCAAAATGTGGTGCTGTCGCTTGCATTTGCAGTTGTCCTCCAGCTAATGATGCAGCTCGGTCGTGCCGCAATGGCCGCTCTTCTGGGGCATCCGCTGCCGGCCTGCCTAGACTTTATTACGACGGATGCCATGTCCATTTTGTTCACCTTGGTGATCATTTGGATCGTCCGTCGGGTAGAGGGTCTGTTTGAGGACCAAAAACACTATTTGCTCCGCATTCAGCAGGGGCAATCCGAAAAAGGGGGAGAACAGTTGTGAAAAAACCTATGGCTGGAGATTTCCTGATCTACGACAAGACCACCGGTGCTTATCGTGCTGACCCGGAACAGCTGGTCCGGGATGATGTGGAAAAGCACTATTGGCGAAATGTCGTTCGAACGGTGATCAAGGACTGGCGCCTGTACCTTATGTTGGTACCCATGATCTTGGTATTCCTATTCTGGCGTTATTTCCCCATGTATGAGCTGCTGCGCTGTTTTAAAGTGGACGATGCAGTTAAGCCTGTTGCAGACCAGTATTTCTCCGGTTTCTATAACTTCAAGTTGTTGCTTGGCGGTGCCGGCAGCGATCAGATGTCCCTAGACTTCTGGAGAGCGTTGCGTAACACCTTCCTGTTGAGCTTCTATGGTTTGCTGTTCGGCTTCCCCATGCCCATCATTCTGGCGCTGTTCTTCAACGAGATTAAGTCTAATATCTTGAGAAGTGCATACCAGGTGATGACCTATCTCCCTAAGTTTATGTCCACCGTCGTTATGACTTCTCTGGTGACCATGCTGGTCAAGCAGGGTTCCATCACCACTGAGATGGGTATCATATCCCGGATGTTGGCAGATATTGGTTTGATCACCGAAGAAGTGGCCAATGCCGGTTTGCTGAATAACCCCGGCTTCTTCCGTGCCATCTATCAGATCAGTGGTATTTGGGAAGGCGCAGGTTACGATTCTATCGTCTACTTTGCTGCCATCATCGCCATTTCTCCCACCAGCTATGAAGCAGCTCAGATTGACGGTGCCGGTAAGATGGCCCAGATGCGCTATGTAGTGCTGCCCGCCATTTTGTCCACCATCGTTATCATGCTGATCACCCGTATCGGCTCCCTGCTTTCCGTGGGCTACGAAAAGGTGTTGCTGCTGTACAATACCAATACCTACGTCACTGCAGACGTGGTGTCCACGTTCTCCCAGCGCTTCGGTCTGGAAAACAAGCTGACCGGCGTGGCTTCTGCTGCTGAAATGATGGGTAACTTGGTGTCCATGCTGCTGGTTATTGGTGCGAACACCATTTCCCGTAAGGCATCGGATGTATCCCTGTACTAAGGAGGCTCGGCTATGAAAAGAAAACTTGAGATTACCGAGCTGATCTTTAAGGTCATCTCCTACACCTGTTTGACGGTGTTTGCACTTTGCTGTTTGTATCCCTTTGTTTATGCCATCTCTGCTTCCATTAGTGGCCGAGAGGCAGTGGAATACAGTCGCGTGGTGCTCTTCCCCCAGCAGCTTCAGTTTGATGCTTTCTCTAGAATGTTCAATGACAGCATGTTCTGGAATGCTTATACCAACACACTGTTTTTGACCTTCTACGGCACCATCTGGGCGCTGTTCTTCTCCATCCTGGGCGGTTACGCGCTGAGCAAGAAGCGCCTGTTGTTCCGCCGATTCTTCAATTTCTTCCTGGTGTTCACCATGTGGTTCAGCGCCGGTATTGTGCCCCAGTATTTGAACTATCTGGATACCCGTGATGTGTTCAATGCGATGGGTATCACCGATGATAAGTGGCTGGTGGTCATCGCCATGGGTATGGCAGCCATGAACATCATTCTGCTGCGTAATGCCTTTGAAGGTGTGCCTTCCGACATTGAGGAAGCTGCCATCGTTGATGGTGCAACGGAAATGCAGGTTCTGACCAAGGTTTACATTCCCATGAGTAAGTCCACCATCGCAACTGTAGCGCTGTTCTTCGCCATTTCCCGCTGGAACGGTTACTTCTGGGCTCGTCAGATGATCCAGAACTCCAATGAGCACCCGCTGCAGGTCTTTATCCGTCTGCGCCTGGAAGAATATACCGACCCCGAGATCATGGCTGGCTGGAACGAAAGCTACGCTTCCGACTCCGTGATCTATGCCCTGATCGTTTGCTCCATTGTGCCCATTCTGGTGATTTATCCTTTCATCCAGAAGTACTTTGCAAAGGGCGTCAATGTGGGCGGCGTGAAGGAGTAAGTATTGTATAATAGACCGATTTTTGCGGTCAATTATAAAATGCCCCCCAAAAAAAACAATGAAAAGGAGAAAATGTATGATGAACATCAAGCGCATTCTCACGGTGGTTCTCGTGATCTGCATGCTGGCTACCTGCCTGGCAGCTTGCACTCCCCAGATCGAGATCCCCACTGACCCCACCCAGGGTACCGAGCCCACCCAGGGTATCGAGCCCACCCAGGGCACCGATCCCACCGATCCCACCGAACCCACCACTCCTGCGGTGCAGGATCTGCTGATCTTCAAGGAAGGCACTGTCCTGCGTATGGCTACCGGTTATAACAACACCAAGACCGGTCTGTTCTTCGATGCTGAAACCGCTAAGGACGGCATCACTCTGGCTGATGGCAAAACCTACCACACCGGCGACCTGAAGCCCACTTGGGTAGAGGTTCAGAACCGTCTGGGCATGGTCTTTGAAAACAAGTGGACCGGCGCAGGCTCTGCTGAGAAGGAATTCAAGTACTGGGCTGAGCAGCTGGATCAGGTCGATATGGTCAGCGGTAACGCAACTCTGCTGAACGAGTACGGCGTTGCTGGCAAGCTGGTCGACATCGCTGAGTACCTGGATCTGATGCCTAACTTCAAGGCTTACCTGGACTCCAACCCCATCGTCCGTCTGGCTATCACTGGTAACACTGACAGCGGTGCTATCTACTTCTCTCCTTACTTCGACGGTGTTAGCGACATCGAGCGTATGCCCCTGATGCGCACCGACTGGGTTGAGAAGCTGCTCAATGGCGAAGGCGAGTTCACCGCTGCTGCTTCCGGCAAGCTGAACGCTGCTTCCTACACTCCCTACATGCCCACTTCCGGCAAGGTCACCGTTGATGTTGTCAACAAGGCCGGCACCGCTGTGGAATCCGTCACCAAGAACTATGACAAGGCTGGCAACATCATCAAGACCATGAACGACGCTCTGGCAAAGGGCGAGGTCACTGGTGTTCAGGCTGTCAACATGCTGCGTAAGTACATCGATGAGGCTTACAACGGCTACTATGGCACCAACCGCGCTGACCTGTTCATTGGTCAGAACGCTGCTTGGGATGCTGACGAGCTGGTCGCTCTGCTGCGTTGTGTCGTGGCAAATGCTCAGACTCTGAACGGCACCGACACCGTCTTTGGTCTGTTCTCCCGTGAGGATGACAACAACCAGCGCCGTGTCGATATGTTCCGCTTTGCCGGCACTCTGTTCGGCGTCCGTGGTCTGGAGTCCCGTCAGGATTACCTGTACGTCGGTGCTGACGGCCAGCTGCACGATGCTCGTATGGACAAGGAAACCTACGAGGCTATGGAAAGAATGAACGCCATGGTTGAGGAAGGCCTGATGTCCGCTTCCTTCGTCAATACCTCCGACGAAGACACTTCCACCATGCTGGCCAACGACCTGGGCTTCATGCACTACGACTACAACCAGACTCAGACCATCTACAACGAGACCAAGCTCCAGGCTGGCGAGAAGTACATGGCTGTCATGGTTCCCGTTGCTCGCTGGTTCGACGGCACCAATGCCAACGGCGTTTACATGCGCTTTACTGAGTCCTGGCGTTCCGTTAAGACCGACGGTTGGGCAATCTCCATCGACGGCATCAATGGCGATCAGGACAAGCTGTACGCTGCTCTGAAGATTATTGACTTCGCTTACAGCGAAGAGGGTCAGATCCTGATGTCCTATGGTCCCGATGCATTCATCAAGACCAACTCTGACGGCTCCTATGTTACCTTCAACTTCAACGGCAAGCAGATGCCCGTCATCTCTGACGCTACCTACGCTGAGCTGTGGGAGAAGGCTTCCGGTAACTATACCAACTATGCTCGTTTCTACCTGGGCTCCACTCTGTCCTTCATGAAGAGCCAGGCCTTCGAGTATCAGTGCACGCACACCGTTGGTAAGGAAGGCGCGGGCTATATCTCCACCGCCATCGGTCTGGGCACCATTAAGCACCCCGAGCTGGCTATGACTGAGAATCCCTGGTATACCATCGTGCCCACTGTTCTGCCTCTGACTAAGGTCGAGAATGATATGATCAAGGGCTACACCGAACTGTCCAACAACTTCAACACTTCCAAGGATAAGGTTAACTACCTGATCGACATCATCGTCGGTGGCTTCACCATCGAGAACATGGGTTCCATTGAGGAGTGCGTCAATACCGTTTCCAACACTTGGAACGGCAACAATGCTCTGAGCATCCGTAACGACGCTTGGGAGCTGCTGAAGGAGTACTATCAGACCCTGATCAGATAATTTCCTTCGTTGCATTGTCCGAATTTCGGACTATGTGAAGCGAAAGCTTTACACATTGGTTGATCTGTAAGATCCAAGACCCTGGGGGCGGGCAACCGCCCCTGGGGTGGGATTCAGATACAACGGGGAGGGCATTATGTACAAGAAACACTTAAAACTTCAGAAATTCATTTGCTTGCTGTGCGTTGTCGCAGCGGTACTGTGCTTTGTGTATTCTCTGGGTATCATCACTGATATTTACGAGTCTACCAAGGGCGCAATTCGTGATCCGGAGAAGCTGGATAGGACCAAAATTCCCGGAGCAGAGATCTACTATCATATGCAGGGCTTTAACAAGGAATTTGTCAGCAGAAGCCTGACAGTTCTGCTGCTTTCCTGCACGATCTTCCTAACCAACACCCATGCGCGCAGAAAGTACTACATCAGTAATTATGTGGTTATCGGCGCCTATAGTGTTGTAACCTGTGCATTCATTGGTTGGTATCATGCTCAAATTGAGGCATTCAAGCATCAGTTCCTTACCACCATGGATTTCGAAGCAATGAGAGAGTATTCCGAAATGTGGGGTACCCCCTATGTAGACAACACCAATTTGCTGGACTTCCACTATTGGGTTGCCGGCCTGGCCATCGTGTCCGTTGTGGCGCTGCTGGGCAATATGATTTGGAAAATTATTCTGGTGCGCAATGAAAAGAAGCTGATTAAAGCAGGGGAGGAGGCAGCCGTATGACGCAGAACGACCTGTTTATCAAAAGAGACCGTATGCGCTACACCAAGGACAGTTTGTCCTCCGGTCTTGTGCTGCTTGCCATCGTGTTTAATGTGCTTTACTTTATCAGCATCTATCAGTCCGATGTGGGTAATTACTACTATACCTGGTTCATCGGCGCATCTGTGATTTATAATTTGCTGTTCCTGCTGATTGCATTCCTGATCTCCCAGGGTGTCAAAAACCGGAAGACCGGTTACGGTGCAACATTGCTGATTATTGGCCTGTTGCAGATCGGCCGTATCTTCTATCTGCCCACGAAGGCACACGAAGCTATGATTCTCATCGGTGGTGAGGAACTGGCTGTTATGAGCAATGGACAGTACGCCTACGTGGTGTTCTGTCTGATCGCTTCCGCCGTTTGCTGTGTGGTGGCCGCTGTGACCAGCCATATCAGCAATAACCAGCTTGCACAGCACATGCGTGAGCTGGAGAAAAAATCCGCTTGAGAGGTGGGATACTATGGCAGAATTGAGTTTGCAGCACCTGGAAAAAATTTATGACAATAATGTCCAGGCCGTATTTGACTTTAATCTGGATATTAAAGACGGTGAGTTGATCGTTCTGGTCGGCCCCTCCGGTTGCGGTAAGTCCACCACCTTGCGTATGGTTGCCGGTCTGGAAGATATTTCCAGAGGCAAACTGCTCATTGATGGCAAGGATGTGACCAATGCTCCTGCAAAGGACCGTGACGTAGCCATGGTCTTCCAGAACTATGCGCTCTACGGTCATATGACCATTTATGAAAATATGGCATTTTCCTTGACTCTGCGTAAAGAGGATCCCAAGGTGATTCATCAGAAGGTTCTGGCTGCTGCAGAGATCCTGGGTCTGACCGACCAGCTGAACAAGAAGCCTTCCCAGCTGTCCGGTGGTCAGCGTCAGCGTGTGGCAATGGGTCGTTCCATTGTCCGTCAGCCGAAGCTCTTCCTGTTCGATGAGCCCCTGTCCAACCTGGATGCTAAGCTTAGAAGCGCAACCAGAAGAGAGATCCTTCTGCTGCACAAGCGCCTGAACGCAACTATGATTTACGTTACCCATGACCAGATCGAAGCGCTGACCTTGGCAGACCGTATCGTCTGTATGTCCATGGGTTATGTGCAGCAGATCGGTACACCGCTGGAACTGTACGATGCTCCTGCCAATATCTTTGTGGCCAGCTTTATCGGCTTGCCGCCCATGAACTTCTTTGATGTCCGTGTGGAAGGGGAGAAGCTCGTTGGTGACCGGATTATGCTGTCTTTGACTGCCGCAGAGCAGGCAGCACTGAAGGCTTACCAGGGTAAGGAGATCATTCTGGGTGTTCGTCCGGAGAACGCTGCGCCTGGTAACGAGTTTGAAATGAAGGTTACCTCCAATGAGAATCTGGGTATGAACACCTTGGTGCACGGCCATCTGGGTAGTGACGGTAAGGGTGCCAAGATTACCTGTAAATTTGCAGGTTGGTGCGATTACAAGGTGGGTGATGTGGCAACCGTTAGTTGCGTCAAGAAGCATTTCTTTGACAAGGAAACCACCAATGCCATTAAAGTGGAGGGATGATTATGAAAAAGTTATATAATAAGATCTCTCCTTTGGGTGCCAAGATTTCCAGTATTGCACTGTTGGTTTCTGTATTGCTGCTGGCAAGTGCCTGGGCACTGTCTGCAACCGTTGCCAATGCTTGGGTTGTTTACTACGCATCCTTAGCGGAGTTCTATTTGATCCGCCTGGCCATCGTTGCATTTGTAGCTGTGCTGCTGTTCAAGCTGAGCGTTTTGAAGGAAGCGATTCGTAAGTTTGTGGTTATGCTTAAGCGTAATCCTTCCTTGATTCCTCTGGTTATGCTTTTCATTTCCTTCCTGTATTATTCGCTGAACCTGACCCATGTGTCTGACACGACTGCGCTGATTCAGGGCAAGGGCATGGGTTTGTGCGAGTTCTGTATTATGTTGCTGAACCTGCTGTCTTTGGTTTGCATGCTCAATGCATTCCCTCGCCGCAAGAAGGCAAACATCCCCATGATCGTGCTGATGTTCGTGATGTTCGGCATTTTGATTTATGCTGATATTCATTATCTCAATGGCATCGCTGCAGCACTGAACCGCGCAGAGAGCCCCATCAAGCTGGATGCAAACACCGCTTATATCGCGAAGGCATTTAACATGCTCTCCACTTACCAGATCATGATCTACATCACCGCCGGCCTGGTGGTACTGCTGCCTGTCTATAGCCGCTTGCTGAAGAAGATCAAGACCTCCATTGAGGTGGAAGACAACGGCAACATGGCCGAGATCGAAATCGGCGAATAATTCCATTGATATTTTAGTAGGGCATTACATGGAACACGATAAGAATAAAACTGAAGAAAGCGTTCACTCCCGTAACTTCGACCTGAAGACCGAGGCGATGGATGCACTGGTGAATAATGACGCCGAGAAGGTGCCGGATTATTCCCAGGAGGAATTGAAGAAATATCGTAGTCGCGGCACGGTTCGTATTCCCAATTGGCTGAAGATGATCTTCATCAAAGCATGGTTTGCCGGTGCTGTCTGTTTCTTCATTCTCTGGGGTCTGGGAAATTATGTGGCAGGTTTGGACATGCTGGTTGTTTCCGCCATTACATTGGGCATGGTGACGGATCTGCTGACCAATAATGTGCTTCGTTTTCTGGAGGCAACCCCAGGGGAGAATGATCGCTGGATGATGATCCCACCCAAGGGTATTCGGTCCTTCGTGCTGAATCTATTCTATTGCGGCATCGTACTTGCAGGCGTGTTTCTGTTCTATAATCTACTTAACTACATCATCATTACCATAACCGGAGCGGTGGATACCATTCCCATTGGCGTCGAACCTTTGCTGTTCGGTCTGCTGTGCATGGGATTTGACATGCTGTTTGTTGGACTCAAGCGGCTGATCAAAAGTATCATCCGGGATGCCAAAACCGCAGCCCGTTCCGGGAAGTAATACCGGGATGAATCCTCGAATGAAAAAAGGAGTGTCATATTATGGCTTACTTATCGCTGAAAGGAATCAATAAGATTTATCCCAATGGCTTTCATGCGGTGCATGATTTTAATCTGGATATTGAAAAGGGCGAGTTCATCGTGTTTGTCGGTTCTTCCGGCTGTGGTAAATCTACCACGCTGCGTATGATAGCTGGCCTGGAAAATATCACCAAGGGTGAACTGTTCATTAATGGCCAGTTGGCGAATGAGAAAGGCCCCCGTGAAAGGGAAGTGGCCATGGTTTTCCAGAGTTATGCGTTGTATCCCCAGATGACGGTGTACGACAATTTGGCTTTCGGCTTGACTTTGCAGGGTGTTGACGAAGATGTCATTGAGCAGAAGGTTAAAAATGTTGCCCGTATTCTTGGTTTGACGGATTATCTGGATCGTATGCCTCGTGCTCTGTCCGGTGGTCAACGTCAGCGTGTAGCTGTTGGTCGAGCCATTATTCGTAAGGTTGGCGTGTTCCTGATGGACGAGCCCCTGAGTAACCTGGACGCCAAGCAGCGTGTTACCATGCGTGCTGAGATTGCACAGATCCATCGTGAGACCGGCGCTACCACCATCTATGTTACCCATGACCAGGTGGAGGCAATGACCCTGGCAGACCGCATCGTCATTATGAAGGAAGGCCGCATCCAGCAGATCGGTACTCCCTATGAACTGTATTTCAAGCCTGTGAATCTGTTTGTTGCCGGTTTTATTGGTGAACCGCCCATGAACTTCATCCGGACAACTGTCCGTGGTGGTTGCATTGAGATCGCCGGTAAGAAGTTGGACATCTCCTGCAAGCTGGGAGACAAGGTTGCGGCATACGAAAACAAGGATGTTTATTTTGGTTTCCGTCCTGAGAATATTGTGCTGGGCAACCGGGAAAATGCCTATGTTCTGGATGCTCACGTTGAGCTGACAGAAATGCTGGGCGACAACACCAATGTCTATGTGAACCTGGCAAAGGACAATGCCATTTTGAAGGTTACCCCCTACGAAACTCCTGATATGGATACGCAGATTACCTTCTCCATTCCCGTGGAAAATGCATATTTGTTTGATGCCGAAACGGAGTTCGTGATTTAAGACCAATTTGGGGTTTGGCAATTTCAAAGCGCAACCCTAACAAAGCTTGAGGAGGACGCAATTATGAAGTTCAATGTATTGTATGTTTCGTCCGTTTCCGCCTGCTTCGAACTGGAAAACTCGGCACCTTATTATGCCGAGACAAGCTATGATGTTACTGTCAATGGTTCGCCCGCCCTTTTGGGCGTGCGAACCAATGTTTTTTCTGTGTTTGATTTGCAGCCGGGAACCCAGTATACCATCGGCGTAGGGGAGGAGACGGTGGTTATTACGACCCGTAAGGAAACCGCCTGCCTGAATGTTCGAGACTTTGGCGCAAAGGGTGATGGCATCAGTGATGATACCTGTGCCATTCAGAATGCGATTCATGTTTGCCCCCCCGGTGGCCGTGTGCGAGTGCCTGCCGGTACTTATTACATTCGGCCCCTGGTGTTGAAGTCCCATCTAACATTGGAACTTTGCGAAGGCGCACATTTGCTGGGTGATACTTGCGAAGATCATTATCCTCTTTTCCCCGGTGAGATTCACGATGATCTGACCGGACAGGCTGTTCAGGTCAGCACTTGGGAAGGTAATCCGTTCCCGTGCCGCCAGAGCTTTATTAGTGCTTACAATGCTGAGGATATTGCCGTTGTGGGTCGTGGTATTATTGATGGCAATGCGCAGAATTCCACCTGGTGGGAGAATGTAAAAAAGCGTACCATTGGCCGCCCCCGTCTGGTATTCCTGAATCATTGCCGCGAGGTGCGTTTCCATGGTATTTTGGGTTGCAATTCTGCATCCTGGAACTTCCATCCCTTCTTCTGTGAAGGTGTAGGGTTTTATGACATTGCCGTGGAAGCTCCGAAGGACAGTCCCAATACCGATGGCACTGACCCCGAATCCTGCGACGATGTGCGCTACATCGGTGTCCGCTTCTCTGTTGGCGATGATGCGATCGCCCTGAAGTCCGGCAAGATGTACATGGGTATGAAGTATCAGACTCCTGCAACCCGCCATGTGATTCGCAATTGCCTCATGGAGTACGCCCATGGTGCTGTTGTTCTGGGAAGTGAGATGTCCGGCGGTGTCAAGGATCTAACGGTCAGCCAGTGTCTTTTCTCCCATACCGATCGTGGCTTGCGCATCAAGACCCGCCGTGGTCGTGGCAAGTATGCTGTGATTGATGGTGTGGAATTCTCCAATATTCGCATGGAGAATGTGATGACCCCTCTGGTTGTTAATATGTACTACTATTGTGACCCGGATGGAAAGACCGAGTATGTCTGGAGCAAGGAAGCCCTGCCGGTGGATGACGGTACGCCTTACCTGGGTTCCTTTACCTTCCGGGATATGGAATGTCTGGATTGCGAATGGGCAGCCGGCTATTTCTACGGTCTGACCGAACAGCCCGTTGGTTCTATCACCATCGAAAATGTCCACTTTACCTTTAAGGAAGATGCTTCTGCCGGTTATCCTGCGATGATGAGTTTTATTGACCAGGAATGTAAGCGTGGTCTGTATTTTAATTCCGTCAGGAATGTTACCTTGAAGAATGTTACCATGTCCGGTCAGATCGGCGATGCCGTTACTGCATTGAATGTGGAAAAGGTGGTGGAGGAATGAATACCATCGAACGCTTTGTAGAGCGTATTATGGCAGAATCCACTCCGGATAAGCCGCTTTGGAATATTGAAAAAGTACTCCAGGGCAAGATCAACGGCTGGAACTATATTGATGGCTGTATGATGGCAGCTTTGTTGAACTTGTATAAGATGACTGGTCAGCAACGGTATTTTGACTTCGTTGAAAATTTCCTCAGTTTTTATGTCCGTGAAGATGGCTCCATGCTGGGATTCAAGGAAGAGGATTATAACTTGGATAACATCTGTGAAGGTCGTGTCCTTTTCGATGTCTATCGTATCAGCGGCAAGGAAAAATACCGTAAGGCCTTGGATGTGCTCTATGGTCAGATTCTTCGTCAGCCTAGAACTTGGGAAGGAAACTTTTGGCACAAGGCCATTTATCCCAATCAGGTTTGGTTGGATGGTCTGTACATGGCCCAGGTGTTTTACTCCCGCTATACCACCGAGTTCGAAGCTGGCAAGAACTATGAGGATATCCTCAATCAGTTCCGTGTTGTTCGTCAACGGATGTTTGATGCAGAAACCGGTCTGTACCGCCACGGTTATGATGCCAGCGGCGTAGCATTCTGGGCGCAGGAAAATGGTTGCTCCCGCAATCCTTGGTTGCGCAGCTTGGGCTGGTTTAGTGCCGCCTTGGTGGATGTGACAGAAAATCTGTCTGCCGATGCGACTCAGATGCGCCAGGAGCTTCGGACCATGGCAGGGGAGTTGGCACAGAATCTGCTTCCCTATATCGATGCCGAAACCGGTATGCTCTGGCAGGTCCCCAATCAACCTGGTCGGGACGGAAACTATCCTGAAACTTCCGGTTCTGCTATGGTGGCCTATTTCTATATCAAGGGTGCGCGTCTGGGCATCCTGGATGCTTCTTTCGGGCCTCGTGGTAAGGCCATCTTCCAGGCTATTTGCGATCGGTACTTGACAGAAACCGATGGTAAGCTGAATTTGGGCGGTATCTGCCTTGTGGCAGGTCTTGGCCCTGAAAACAATCGCCGTCGTGATGGTACTTATGAATATTACATCTCGGAGCCCGTGGTGGAGAACGATGCCAAGGGTTTGGCACCCTTCCTCATGTGCTACACGGAGCTACTGCAATTGGAAAAGGAGAATTAAGCTATGAACATGTTTGATCTGACCGGTAAGGTGGCGCTGGTCACCGGTGGTGCCCATTCCATTGGTTTTGCCATCGGTGTTGCTCTGGCAAAGGCCGGAGCTACCGTTTGCTTCAACTGCACCAATGAAGGCAGCCGTGCGCGCGGTGTTGCCAATTATGCCGCTGAAGGCATCAAGGCTTATGGCTATGTGGCCGATGTTACCAAGGAAGTTGAGATCAATGCCCTGGTTGCCAAGATCCGTGAAGAAGTTGGCGTCATTGACATTCTGGTCAATAATGCCGGCATCATCAAGCGCATCCCTATGCTGGAGATGGACTTGAAGGATTTTGAGCAGGTCATCGATGTGGATCTGGTTGCGCCCTTCATCTGCGCCAAGGCTGTTCTGCCCGGTATGCTGGAAAAGGGCCATGGCAAGATCATCAATGTCTGCTCCATGATGTCGGAGCTGGGTCGTGAAACCGTTTCCGGCTATGCCGCAGCCAAGGGCGGTCTGAAGATGCTCACCAAGAACATTTGCTCCGAATTTGGCGGCGCCAACATCCAGTGTAACGGCATTGGCCCCGGCTATATTGCCACCCAGCAGACCGCACCTCTGCGGGAGCGTCAGGCTGATGGCAGCCGTCATCCCTTCGATGCCTTTATCATCGGCAAGACCCCTGCCGGCCGCTGGGGGGAGCCGGAGGATCTGGCAGGTCCCGCAGTGTTTTTGGCTTCCGATGCGAGTAATTTCGTCAACGGCCACATTCTCTATGTGGACGGCGGCATCCTGGCCTACATTGGCAAGCAGCCCTGAATATAAAAAAGAACCGGCACCCATTTGGGTGCCGGTTTGTTTGTTGGAAATTATCTCTGGATTCTGCCGGAGCCGTCGCCGCCAGCCAGCTTCTCAACCTCGGAAACGGTGACCATGTTGTAGTCGCCGCCGATGGAGTGCTTCAGAGCGGAAGCAGCCACTGCAAACTCAACAGCAGCCTGGGTGTCCTTGCCGCTCAGCAGAGCGTAGATCAGACCGCCGCCGAAGCTGTCGCCACCACCGACGCGGTCGATGATGTGCAGATCATACTTTTTGGAGAAGCAGTAGTTCTCGCCGTCGAACAGCATAGCGCTCCAGCCGTTGTCGAAAGCGGAGTGGGACTCACGCAGGGTGATGGCAACCTTCTCGAAGCCGAACTTGTCAGCCAGCTGCTTTGCAACGGACTTGTAGCCCTCGTGGTTGATGGTGCCGCCGTAGATGTCGGTGTTCTCAGCTTCGATGCCGAAGACATCCTTTGCATCCTCTTCGTTGGAGATGCAGACATCAATGTACTGAGCCAGCTTGGTCATGGCCTCGTTGGCCTGAGCACGGG
>JAGCMI010000136.1 GCA_017646545.1 Oscillospiraceae bacterium
GCGGCCTTGGCGTGGTTGATGGATTCTACGGTCTGGGGCATGATGCCGTCGTCGGCAGCAACCACCAGAATGGCGATGTCGGTACTCTTGGCGCCACGGGCACGCATGGAAGTAAAGGCAGCGTGGCCGGGGGTATCCAGGAAGGTGATCATCTGGCCGTCCACATCCACGGTGTACGCACCGATGTGCTGGGTGATGCCACCGGCCTCGCCTGCGGTGACGGAGGTCTTACGGATAGCATCCAGGGTAGAGGTCTTACCATGGTCAACATGACCCATGACCACCACGACGGGTGCGCGGGTCTCCAGCTCGTCGGCTGCGTCCACATGGTCGTCGATGATGCGCTCTTCGATGGTGATGGTGATTTCCTTTTCCACCTTGCAGCCCAGTTCGGTGGCCACAAATTCAGCGGTGTCAAAGTCGATGGTCTGGTTCATGGCAGCCATGACACCATTCTTCATCAGGCACTTAATGACCTCAGCAACGGTCTTTTTCATGCGGGAAGCCAGCTCGGAAACGGTGATCTCATCGGGGATCTTTACCACAGTGGGAGCCTTGCGAGCCACTTCCATCTGCAGGCGGCGCAGCTTCTCCTGCTCCTCGTTGCGGGCCTTGTTGCCCTTCTTGTTGTTCACCTGCTGCTTCTGCTGCTGCTTGCCCTTGCCACCGCCAATGCGCTGCTTGCCGCCCTGGAAATTCTGGACGCGCTCAGAAACCAGATTGTCCACATCTTCAAAACGGGCAGTATTCACCTGCACAGCGGAAGTATCCACCACGCGGCGCTCACGCTTACGCTCAGGCTCTGCCACCTTCTGGGGCTGAGGAGCGCTCTGGGCAGGCTGCTGGGGACGGTTCTGATTGTTATTCTGGGGACGGTTGGGGTTGTTCTGACCCTGCTGGGGGCGGTTGCCGCCGGGCTGCTGGGGACGATTACCCTGCTGCTGAGGACGGTTCTGGTTGTTCTGATGCTGGGCAGGCTGCTGCTTGGGCGCCTCCTGCTTGGGCGCTTCGGCCTTGGGCTGCTCCTTGGGCTTGACATTGAACACCTGAGAAATGTCCGCAATCTGGTTATGGCGGGTCATATGCTCAAAAACAGCATTCAGTTCCTCGGTGCTCAGCACCTGAGTGTAGGAGCGGGGCTTTTCATAATATTTTCCGACGATATCGGAAATTTCCTTGGGTGTCACGCCAAAATCGGCGGCCACCTCTTTCACGCGATATTTCATATCAATACTCATAGGCACCTCCATAATGCGATAGGAGTAGACAATGAACAGTGGACAGCTATGGTATCGCCTCCGGCGATGAGTCCCATCCGTCCGCAAAGCGGACACAATAACCGTCAACTGTCAATTGTCAATTAATTACTTACTTTTTCTTACCCGTACGGACATTCTTCTGGTGGGCTTTGGCTTCTGCCTTGCGCTTCTTGGCCTTTTCAGCCTTGGCCTTCAGCACTTCCAGCGCATCCGCCGGAGGCTGGGGCAGGGAAGCCACCAGTGCCAGCGCCATGGACACATCGGTGATGGCAGCAATGGCCAGCGCGGTGCGGCCAATGGCCATGCCCAATTCATCCTTGGTATACGGCAGGCGAACTGCCTGCTGATCGGTGCCGGCAGCGAATGCCTTGGCGCGGCGCCAGGTATGGTCACCTGCGTTGCTGGCAACGACGATCACATAGGCCTTGCCGGCACGGGCTGCACCGCCCACCGGCTCTTCGCCCAGTTCGGCCATGCCGCCCTTTCTGGCCAGAGCCAGATAATTCAGCGCTTTATCCATGCTGCACCTCGATTTCCTTTGCCAGCCGGTCGTAAACCTCCTGGGGGATGGTCACGTCTAAGCTGCGATCCAAAGATTTTGCCTTCTGCGCCTTTTTCAGGCACTCAGCCTTGGGGCAGATGTAAGCGCCACGGCCCGCTGCCTTTCCGGAAAAATCCAGAGAAACATTGCCGTCGGTGCCGCGCACCACACGGATCAAGGCCTTTTTGTCCATACGCTCACGGCAGCCCATACACTGCCGCTGGGGAATTTTCTTCTGCATATCGGACTACCTCCTTTATTTGCAAAAGTGGAGCGTTGAGAGTGGAGATATCTTCACTCTTCAACCTTCACTTTTCACTCTTCAATCTCAGCCTGGCTGGCGGGCTTGATGTCGATCTTATAACCGGTCAGACGGGCTGCCAGACGGGCATTCTGACCTTCCTTGCCGATGGCCAAAGACAGCTGATCATCGGGAACCAGCACCTTGCAGGCCTTCTGGCCGGGAACAGCCTCCACGGAGATGACATCCGCGGGGCTCAGCGCTGCCTTGACATATTCGCAGGGATCTTCGGACCACACCACGATGTCGATCTTCTCGCCGCCCAGCTCTTCCACCACAGCGCCGACACGGCCGCCTCTGGGACCGACGCAGGCGCCCACGGGATCGATGCCCTCCATGGCTGCGCGGACAGCCATCTTGGTGCGGCTACCGGCCTCACGGGCGATGTTGCGGATCTCCACCTGACCCTCCATGATTTCGGGGGTCTCCAGTTCAAACAGACGGCGCACCAGATTGGGGTGGGTACGGGAAACGCACACCACAGGACCACGGGTGGCCTGGCGGACTTCCAGCACATACACACGGATCATGGAGCCTTCGGCGTACTCCTCGCCGGGGATCTGCTCGCTGGAACGCAGCACAGCATCGGAAGCATCGTTGCCCTGACCGATGCGGACAAAGATATTGCCATTGGGATCCTTACGCAGGATGGTGGCAGTCAGCAGTTCCTGCGCCTTGTCGGCATAGGATTCATAAACCATGCCGCGCTCAGCCTCACGGATGCCCTGGATGACCACCTGCTTGGCGGTCTGGGCAGCGATGCGGCCAAACTTTGCGATGTCCACGGGGATGGACACAGTCTCGCCCAGACGGGCGTCCATATTGTAGTTGCGGGCGGCATCCAGCTGGATCTCCAGCGCCACATCTTCCACTTCTTCCACAACGGTCTTGACAAGGTGCATGGAAAGGCCCTTCTCGGACAGATCCACGATCACATTCTCAGCGGGAACATCCCGATGATCTTCGCGATCCTTGCGGTAAGCGTTGGTCAGCGCCTGCTTCAGACGCTCCACCATGTAGGTAACGGGGATGCCCTTGAGCTTCTCCAGATCCTGCTGGCTTGCAAAAATTTCAGCGCCGATGTCGACCTTGGGTGCTTCGGCGGTCTTTTTGGTTCTTCTGGTCTGTGCCATTGTCGTTTCGTTCCTCCTATATCTATTGGATGGGTCTTGGATTAAAATTCAACTCTCAGGCGCACCAGAGCCACCTCGGATTTTTCCAGGGTGATGGTTTCGCCGTTTGTTTCCACGGTCACACGGCCGTTGTCGTAGCCCCGCAGAATGCCGGGGATCTCCTTGACGCCGTTTTTGGGGCGGTAGAGCTTGACCATGA
>JAGCMI010000137.1 GCA_017646545.1 Oscillospiraceae bacterium
ATCGTGGCTTTTGCTCTGCTGTTATTTTTCCCCCCTGTCAAAAACTGCAAATGTTCCAACGCTTTGAAATGGGCTTGCGTTGCGCTTGCAATTTTGATCTGTGTATATTTTGGATATGGCATCAGCTTTGGAAGCCGTTTCACCCACGAAGCAGTTGTGTATGCGGTGGAAGACACTTACCAAATTGTTTTCAGCACCAACCATGCCGCAACCGCCTGGGTAGAAGTCGGTGGCGAAAAATACTACGATTTGTTTGCAGGCAGTATGAAATCGGAAGATACTGTCCACAAAATCGTTGTACCGCAGGAGAAATTGGACCAGGCCAAAGCATACTCCATCCACGCAGAAAAGATGATTTACCGCGGCCCCTTTGGCGGATTTAAGGGCAAGGAAATTCAAAAGAATTACAATTTCCGCCCCGTAAACACCAGCGACGGTATTGTATATTACACCATGACGGATGTCCACCATGCCCGCAAGGGTGCCACTGCCGCGGCTTTGTCCGTGGAAAACCTGGACTTTTTGGTGATTTTGGGCGACTCGGTTGGCATGGTTGATTACGAAAAGGATGTCCAGTTCAGCAATGTGCTGGCCCATGATGTTACCAAGGGAGAAATTCCCGTTGTGTATGCCAGAGGTAACCACGAAATAAAGGGTGCATATGCCGAAGCATTGCACAAATATGTTGGCAGCAAAAACGGCAGCTTTTACTACTGGTTCACCCTTTCCGATGTATTCGGCATCACCCTGGACCTTGGCGAGGACCATGACGATGGCTGGTGGGAATACTATGGTACGGACAGATTTACCCTGTATCACCAGGAGCAAACCGCATTCTTGCAAGACCTGATTGCAACAAAGCCCTATGAAAACTACAGCTACACTTTGGTGGCCTGCCATATTCCCATTCAGTTTGTAAACAGCCGCAAGGATCATGTTGAGGTGAAAGCCATCTGGACGGAGCTGCTCAACCAAATTGGACCGGATTTGGCTGTGTACGGACATCAGCATGATTTGTACCCCTTCCTGGCAGGACAGGATACGATGTACAATTCCAAGGGCAAATTGGTGTACAACAGCCAGTTCAAGGGCGAAGAGGGCAAGACCTACGGCGGATATCTGACCGACTACCTCTTTGACGGATTTATCGCAGGCAGACGCGGCACCGCCCAAACCGATGAGATCGGCGCCTTCAACCGCACCGACCATGTGGGTATGGCGGTTCATGTCGACCTTGCCGCAGGCAAGCAAACTTGTTGGTTTGTAAACTCCGATGGAGCCGTTGTTTCTGTCTACAATCCCTTTGCAGAAGGCCCGGCACAAAGGGAATTTGTGCTTGAATTGAGAGATTGAAATCATAAACAAAAACCCGACCTATGGACAAAACATAGGTCGGGTTTCTTTTTTATCAATCTTCCATGCGATACAGCCGCTTGCCGTTTTCCATGGTGATGCGCTGCACTTCTTCTACAGAAATGCCACGCAGCTGCGCCAGACGCTGGGCCATGCGATAGAGATAGCCCGGGTGATTGCGCTTGCCACGGAAAGGCTCCGGCGCCATATAGGGGCAATCCGTTTCCAGCACGATGCGATCCAAGGGGATATTTTCCGCCACTTCCAATGCCTTGCGGGCATTTTTGAAGGTGAGCACACCGGTAAAACCAATGTACCAGCCCCGCTGAATCAGCCACTTTGCCATATCCAAAGAGCCGGAATAACAATGGAACACACCCTTTACCGTGGGAAATTCCTCCACAATGGCCATACCGTCGGCATGGGCATCCCGCTCGTGGACGATGACGGGCAGATCCAGTTCTGCCGCCAGCGCCATCTGGGCGCGGAAGGCCTGCTGCTGGATTTCTCTGGGGATGTCCTCATAATGATAGTCCAGGCCGATTTCGCCAATGGCCTTAATCTTTTTATGTTCCCGGCACATTTGGCGGTATTCTTCCAGAACCGCTTCGTTCACTTCATTGGCTACATCCGGATGGGAGCCAACCGCGCCGTAAACAAAGGGGTACTCCTCTACCAAACGGCAGACATTCCGGGAGGAAGCCAGGCTGCAGCCGGGGTTCATCACCAAATGAACACCCTGCTGGGGCAGAGATTCCAAAAGTGTGCTGCGGTCTTCATCAAATGCCCGGTCATCCATGTGGGCATGGGTATCAAATAGCATCGCTTTTCTCCTTATTCTTCATTTATGATGGCCACCAGACAGCCGCTGTGCTCCACAACACGGCTGTCGGTGAGTAAAAAATCCGTGTGCCGGGGGTGGAAACCCACGCCCCGTCCGCTGCATTTTCCTGCCGCTTCCTTCAGCACCCAGAAGGTCAGCAAGGCGCGGTTTTGATCCGCCGCTGCCTCGTACTGCTGAAGTTCGGAAACTGGCAGCACCTTCTGCGCCAAATGGGGATTGACTTTGCGGGAAATTTCCTCCGCATCCACCCCCACCGGGCGGTCGGACAACACGCAAAAAGCATGACCCGGGGTGTGGGAAATGGAAAAATGCCAGGGGCTTTCCTCAAAATAGGGCTTTCCCATGGGGGTGATTTGGATGGATGGCAAATCGCCGCCTACATGCTGGTGGTATAGCTGCGCCAGCAATTGCCGCCCGGCCGCATGACCGCTTTCTCCCTGCAATTGCTGATGTGCAAAATAAACCATCATCCC
>JAGCMI010000138.1 GCA_017646545.1 Oscillospiraceae bacterium
CGCATATTGGTCAGCTGCTTGCGCTTGCAGACATTGACGGTCATATCCTCGTTGCGGCTGCAGATGCCGACCACCATGCCGGCATACACCGGGGTGCCGGGTCCAATCAGCAGCTGGCCACGCTCCTGCGCAGCGCCCAGACCGTAGGTCACAGCTTCACCGCTTTCGTGGGCGATGAGGGAGCCCACCAGACGGCGCTCAATTTCGCCCTTCATGGGGGCGTAGCTATCCAGCACGGAGGACATGATGCCCTCGCCCTTGGTGTCGGTGAGGAACTCGCTGCGGTAGCCAAAGAGGCCACGGGAAGGAACCAGGAACTCCAGACGGTAGCGGCTGCCCATGGGGGTCATGCCCAGCAGGTCGCCCTTGCGGCGGCCCATCTTTTCGATCACCGCGCCCATGCTCTCTTCCGGCACATCGGCCACCATTCTTTCGATGGGCTCGCAGACCTTGCCATCGATCACCTTGGTCAGCACACGGGGGGTGGAAACGGAGAACTCAAAACCTTCACGGCGCATGGTTTCCATCAAGATGGAAAGGTGCATTTCGCCACGGCCTGCCACATTGAAGGCATCGGTGTTGTCCTGGGCGGTGACATGGAGGGAAACATCCTTCAAAAGTTCCTTTTCCAGACGGTCACGCAGGTTGCGGGAGGTGACATACTTGCCCTCCTTGCCGGCAAAGGGAGAATCGTTGACGGCAAAGGTCATTTCGATGGTGGGGTCAGAAATCTTCACGAAGGGCAGGGGCTCTGCATTCAGAGGATCGCAGAGGGTGCGGCCGATGGTGATATCTGCCATGCCGCTCAGCGCCACGATCTCGCCGGCAGAAGCCTGCTGGATGGGGGTCTTGCCCAGACCGTCGAAGGCATACAGCGCCACGACCTTGCCCTTTTGCTTGATGTCGGAGTTGTGGAAGTCGCAGATGGTGACTTCCTGATTGACACGAATGGTGCCCCGTTCCACACGACCCACGGCAATACGACCCACATACTCATTGTAATCAATGGAGGAAACCAGCATCTGCAAGGGGGCTTCCTCGTCGCCCTCGGGGGCATCGATATACTGAATGATGGTTTCAAACAGGGGGGTCAAATCCTTGCCCATTTCATCAGGGGAGTAGGATGCAGTACCCTGACGGCCGGAGCAGAAAACGGTGGGGGAGTTGAACTGCTCGTCGGTGGCGTCCAGATCCAGCAGCAGCTCCAGAACCTCGTCCATGACTTCGTGGATACGGGCATCGGGCTTGTCCACCTTGTTGACGGCAACGATGACCTTGTGACCCAGCTCCAGCGCCTTCTGCAGCACGAAACGGGTCTGGGGCATGGGGCCTTCTGCGGCATCCACCAGCAGAATAACGCCATTGACCATCTTGAGGATACGCTCCACCTCGCCGCCAAAGTCAGCGTGACCGGGGGTATCGACGATGTTGATCTTATAATCCTTATAATGCACGGAAGTGTTTTTCGCCAGAATGGTGATGCCACGCTCCCGCTCCAGGTCACCGGAGTCCATGACTCTGTCCTGGGTGGCCTGGTTTTCACGATAAATACCGCCCTGCTTCAGCAGTTCGTCCACCAGGGTGGTTTTGCCGTGGTCGACGTGGGCGATGATTGCTATATTACGAATTTTATCCTGAGATGCCATAATCTGATCTCCTTATTGAATTTTCTGAAAGTCTACAACAGATAATATTAGCACCAGATTACGAAAAAAGCAATATTTTATTGAGAATTCTTTAGAAAAAGTGGGTGGAATTGAAAACAATCCGTTAACAATCCAAGAAAATGTTGAAATTCTGCTGAAATTCCATATAATAATAGCATCTTATAAAAGGAGGAGTGCTCCCATGACGAACGGTGGTGGCTGGCTGCGCCGGCTGGGCAATAAAATCAAAACGGGCCTGATGCGGTTCATGTTCGGTCGCTATGGCACGGACAAGCTGAATTCTCTGTTTCTGTGGACGGGTCTGATTTTCTGTTTGTTGTCCATGTTCATGCCCTATGCTTGGCTGGTGCTGTTGCTGACGGGTTTGAGCTATCTGTTCATGGGTATTGCCCTTTTCCGCTGTCTGTCCCGTAACACCTATAAGCGGTATCAGGAAAACCGGAAGTATCTGGCTTTTGTGAGCCGTCTGAAGGATCGGGAGCATAAATATTTCTCCTGCCCCAAGTGCCGCCAGAGTGTGCGCGTGCCCAAGGGAAAGGGAAAGGTTGCCATTTCCTGCCCCAAGTGCAAGGAAAGATTTATTAAGAAAACGTGACATACTCCCCGTTCTTTGAGGCATATTGAGCCACGGAGAACGGGGATTGTGCTATCAACAGGACTTGCCATTTTCCGTGGTCTTACGGTCCCTCCTGCAAAGGTCGATGCCCCAACCTTATCATTATTAGTAATTGCTAATCATAGCATTATGTAGAAAGCTGAGCCATCCCTGCTTCTCGGATGTTAATGGCAGCGTTGGTATCTCTGTCAAGTATAGTACCACAGCTTTCACATTGCCACTTGCGGTTCCTCAACGCCAGGTCGGAGTTAAGTGTTCCGCATACATGACATGCTTTGCTGCTGGGCAG
>JAGCMI010000139.1 GCA_017646545.1 Oscillospiraceae bacterium
ATGAGGAAATGATCCACGCCTGCCGTCTGGCCTGCGCCCATGACTTCATTACCTCCTTCCCCGACGGCTACGACCATAAGATCGAGCAGGGCGGCACCAATGTTTCCGGTGGTCAGAAGCAGCGTCTTTGCATTGCCCGTGCCCTGCTGAAGAAGCCTAAGATCCTGATCCTGGATGACTCCACCTCCGCTGTGGATACCGCCACCGACGCTTCCATCCGCAAGGCCTTCCGGGAAGAGATCCCCGGCACCACCAAGCTGATCATTGCCCAGCGTATCGCCTCTGTTCAGGATGCAGATATGATCATCATTCTCGATAACGGACAGATCAGCGATGTGGGCAGCCATGACGAGCTGATGCAGCGCTCCTCTATTTATCAAGAAGTATTCTACTCCCAGCAGAAAGGAGGCGAAGAATAATGGCACCTCCCCGTCCTTTTCACGGCGACGGCCGTAAAGCCAAGAACCCTAAACAGACATTCCTTCGCCTGCTGAAATATCTGTTTAAGTACAAAGTAACCATCGCCATCGTGCTGCTGTGCATCCTTGCCACAGCGCTGGTTCAGTCCCGCAGTTCCATCATGCTGGGCACCTTGGTGGACGATTACATCCTGCCCATGGTGGCCGACCGCTCCACGGATTTTGCTCCCATTGCCAAATTCCTTTTGAGCATGGTTGTTATCTTCCTCATCGGCATGCTGGCCGGTTTCCTGCAAAGCTATCTGATGGTCGGTGTCACCCAGGGCATCCAAAAGACCATCCGCGACGATATGTTCCGCAAGATGCAATCTCTTCCCCTGCGCTATTTCGACTCCAACACTGCCGGCAACATCATGTCCCGCTACACCTCCGACATTGATACCCTGCGGCAGATGATCTCCCAGTCCGTTCCCCAGACCATTTCCGCTGTGGTGACCCTCGTTGTGCTGTTTATCACCATGCTGATGGAGTCCTGGATTCTGACGCTGGTGAGTATGATCACCATTGTGTGCGTTTTCTTCGTCACCAAGACTTTGGCCGGAAAAGCCGGTAAGTTCTTCATCGGTCAGCAGAAGTCCCTGGGTGCGGTCAATGGTTACATCGAGGAAATGATCACCGGTCAGAAGGTGGTCAAGGTGTTCAACCACGAAGAAGTCTGTAAGGAAGAATTCGACAAGCTGAATGAGCAGCTGTGCCATAACGCCTTCTCTGCCGGTAAATTCGCCAATATGATGGGCCCCATCAACAACAATCTGGGCTATGTGCAGTATGCGATTCTGGCCATCGTGGGCGGCACGCTGTGCGCCATCTCCGATCCTGCCGAGCCCATCATCACGCTGGGTAGTCTGATGGCCTTTATGGTGCTGTCCCGTAACTTCAACATGCCCATCAGCCAGGTTTCCCAGCAGTTTAACGCCATCATCATGGCCATGGCCGGTGCGGAGCGTGTTTTCGAGCTGATGGATCAGGAGCCGGAAGCCGATAACGGTTATGTAACTCTGGTCAATGCCGAAATCAGCGAAAACGGCACCATTCGTGAGACCGACAAGCACACCGGTCACTGGGCATGGAAGCATCCCCACAGCGACGGCACCCTGACCTATACCCAGCTGCAGGGCGACATCGTCATGGACATGGTGGATTTCTCCTATGTGCCGGAGAAGCAGGTGCTGACCGACATTACCCTCTATGCCCGCCCGGGTCAGAAGATCGCCTTTGTTGGCGCCACCGGTGCCGGCAAGACCACCATTACCAACCTTCTGAACCGCTTCTACGACATCGCTGACGGCAAAATCCGCTACGACGGCATCAACATCAACAAGATCAAAAAGTCCGATCTGCGCCGCTCTCTGGGCGTGGTGCTGCAGGATGTGAACCTCTTCACCGGCACGGTGATGGACAACATCCGCTACGGCAATCTGGATGCCACGGATGAAGAATGCATTGCCGCTGCCAAGCTGGCAAATGCCCACGATTTCATCACCAGACTGCCCAATGGCTACGACACAGAACTGACCGGAAATGGTGCCAGCCTTTCTCAGGGTCAGCGCCAGCTGATCTCCATCGCAAGAGCAGCCGTTGCAGATCCTCCCGTGATGATTCTGGACGAGGCCACCTCCTCCATCGACACCCGTACCGAGAAACTGGTGCAGGATGGCATGGATAAGCTGATGCACGGCCGCACCGTGTTCGTCATCGCCCACCGCCTCTCCACCGTCCGCAATTCCGATTGCATCATGGTGCTGGATCACGGCCACATCATCGAGCGTGGCACCCATGAAGATCTGATCGCCCAGAAGGGCACCTATTATCAGCTCTACACCGGCGCTTTCGAACTGGATTAAACGCAAAAACCCCGGCAGATTTTCATCTGCCGGGGTTTTATTTTAACGAAATGTCGCCTCATTCCTTGCAGCGCATCACAATCCACATCACCGCGGATATGATGCACACCGCAGCCGCGGCAGCGCCTGCATAGAACCAGAAGTCCTGCAAAATCAGCTTCATCCACTGATCTCTGCCATAATACACTTCCCGCACAGCAGTGGCCACACAGCGCGCCAGCACCAGCACCGTCAGAATCATGGTGCCAATGCAAAGGCCTTTCCAATGATTTTTCTTCATTACAGCACCTCCCTTTGGTCACAGTATATCATACATTGTCCAAAGGGACAAGTATTGCTTTACCAGAATACAAAAAGCACCAAAATAATCAAAAACGCAAAATTAAAGAGGCTGAAATACCGCAGGTAATAGCCGGTCTTGCCGGGGTTATGGCTGGTATACTCCCGGAAAGTGATCAAGCTGGCCAGAGATGCGATCAGCGTACCCACGCCGCCGATGTTCACACCCAGCAGCAGCTGGCGGTAGTTATCCGTAAACTGGGACAGCAAAATGGCAGAGGGCACATTGCTGATGACCTGACAGGACAGCACGCTCATCAGCAGTGTGCTCTTCTCCAGAAGGCCGGAGAACAGCGTCCGCACCGCATCGATGCGGGCCATATTGCCTGAAAAAATAAAGAAAAACA
>JAGCMI010000140.1 GCA_017646545.1 Oscillospiraceae bacterium
AAATGATCCGCTTGTCCGAGGCGCCCAGCGTTCGGGCGCAGAGCACATGCTCGGCATTTTTGAACCGGTAAAACTGGCTGCGCACCCTCGATGCAATGCCGATCCATCCCGTCAGCACAAAGGAGAACAGCAGCGATGGCACCACCCCCACCCGGGAGGCAAGGTGAAGCTGGAACAAGGTAGCCACCACAATGAAGGGAATGGCGGAGAGAATATCGCTGATGCGCTCCATGGTAAGATCCAGCCTTCCTCCGTAATAGCCTTCCAGCGCGCCATAGAACACACCGATCAGCAGATTAATGGCCGATACTCCCAGCGCCAGCAAAAAGCTGAGTCTTGCCCCGGAGGCCAAGTTCACCAGAATATCCTGCCCATGCTGATTGGTGCCGAAAATGTGGCGGGGGGCAAAGCCGTTTTTATACTGATAGTAGGCGCTGTACAGCACCCGGCAGCGGTAGCCGGTCTGGTTTTTCACTCCATAGACCCAAGTGCCCGGGTCTTTTTCCAGCCGCAGGGAGGCATAGCTGCCATCGGGCTCGGCATGGAGATAATTGGGGACAAAAACGGGATCTCCGTTTTCATTGTGATGGGCAGACTGCCCGGTGGAATAGGGGCTGTCGCTGGAGAGTTCATACCATAAATTGGCGCTGCTGGACACCGCCAGATAAAAAGTGCCGTAGTTTTTTGGGATGGGATAGCAGACCTGCTGCCCCGTGGCATTCTGGTAGGCTTGCAGCGCTTCAAATTCTGCTGGGGGAATATCCACATACTGAAACCCGACTGTTTCGTAGGCATCGGCAGAAAGTTCATAGTAATATCTGCCGGTATCTTCATTTTTCTCCCGGGAAAGGAGGTCTTTTACGCAGGTGTCGCCCCATTCCGCCCCAATGGCGCTGTGATAATCCAGCACCGCCTGAGGCCCGGAAATGGTGACCATCCGGGCAAACAGCGGGGGCATGGTGCGGTAATACCCATCCCGGAATCCCACGGTGTAGGGTGACAGTAGGGGCACGGCCAGCGCAAACAGCAGCAAAATGGCAATGATGACGGCAGCGGTCACCGATGCCTTATTTTTCACAAACCGCGCTGCCGCCCCGGCAAGGGAACTGCGCTGGGGCGCGCCGGGGGCGGAGGAACGGGAAGTTTTCTGCGCCGCAGGCTGAAAAAGATGTTTTGAAATTTCCATATCATTTCTCTCCCATTCGGATGCGGGGGTCGATGAAGCCGTAGCTTAGGTCCACCATCAGCGACGACAGCAGACCGATCAAGGTGTAGAAAAAGGTCAGCGCCATGAAGAAATTGTAATCCCGGACGCTGATGGCGGTGGTGTACAGATTGCCCACCCCGGGAATGGCGAAGATTCCCTCGATGATCAGCGAGCCGCCCATGATGCCGATGAATTCACCCAAAATCATGGGCAGCACCGGCACCATGGCATTTTTCAAAGCGTGGCGGAAAATGCAGGCGCTGCGGCTGAGTCCCTTGGCTTTTGCCAGCACCAGATATTCGCCCGTCAGCACTTCCGACAGTTCTGCCCGGGTAAAACGGGTCAGACCGGCAATGGTGCCGAAGGCCAGACTCAGCACCGCCGGGAACATGGAGTAGAACATCCTGCCGCTGAAAAGGCCTGTCTGGGCCCGGCTGGCGGCGGTGAGGGGAAACCAGCCGGTGATGTGGCACAAAAATAGCTGCACCAGAAAGGCATACACATAGCTGGGCACGGAGATGAAAATCATCACCCCTGTGGAAATGGTGTGGTCCTGCCATTTGTTTTGCCGCAGGGCGGCATAGATGCCAAGCAGCAGTCCCAGAGGAATGGACAGCAAAATGGCATATAAATTCACGGTGACGGTGTAGGGGATCTTCTCCAGCAGCACCTGCGACACCTGCTGCCCCACATACATCTGCTCCCCCAAACCGAAATCGCCCCGCAATACATGCTTCCAGTAGAGAAAATACTGAACGATGATGGGCTTGTTATAACCCATGGCTTCCCGACGGGCTTGCAGCAATGCCGCATCCCGCCCCTGAGCCTTGATGGCAGGAAGGGGCAGCAGCTTGATGAGAACGAAGCATAGGGTGCAGATGATGAGAAAGGTGAAGATCATCAGCGCCAGCCGCTTCAGCACATAGGGGAGCATGTTGGAATTTCGCATAAAACATCCCTTCCTTTTTCTGGAAAAACTCTGCTTAAAACGGACACAGCCACGAATGTATGAACATTCGTGACTGTGAAAGAAAGTATGTTTATGATGTGCCGATATGTGATGGGAAATTGCAGTTTATTGCTTGGAGAATTAGGAATTAGAGATTAGGAATTAGGAATGTGAATAAACAAACACCGGTGTGTTTTCTAAGCAATTCCTAACTCCTCATTCCTCATTCCTAATTAGGCGATCAGCCCGACAAATTGCAATTTAATAATTCAAATCGCCTTTGATTTGGGCCCACTGGCTGTCGTCATAGTCAAAGGTATAAAAGGCGATGCCGCCAAATTCCACCAACTGGTGATAGCTGTTTGTGGGGTAGTGCCCCTTTTGCGACAGCAGTGTGGCGCTGTTGCGGTAGTAAAGGGGGGTGGTGACCATCTGAGCAAGGTAGGCATATTCCAAATCGGAATAGATGGCGCAGCGGGTGTAGGCATCAAATGCCCGGAAGGAGGGCAGGGTGGGAGAGCCTGCGGTGTTGGAGATGGTGATTTCTGGGTCACCGGCGCACCATCTGGCCCAATCCTGCAAACTGGCGGTATAATCCGCCCCGTCCAACCGGATGGTAACGGAAAGGTTAGAGGAATCAAAGCCGTATTCCATCTGCTTGGGGAATTCTGCCACCCCTGCATCGCAGTAGCAGTTATAAAGAACCCCGTAGGGGTCATAGGCAGAGCCGCCCCAAGTGGAGAAGATGATATCCGTCAGCCCGGATTCCATGGTGGCATAGTAATCTTCATCCACCACCATCTGCAAATCCACAAGACCTTCAAAATCCGTGCCCCGGCAGGCATCCTTCAGCGCATCCCGGAGGAAATGATACATCTGCACATAGATGTCCTCGTTTTGATAAACGGAAAGCTGCAGCTGTATGGGGCTGACCCCGTCATAAAGACCGGAGCCGGTCACCTCCTCATAAGCTTGCTGCATATATTGCCGGGCCAGCATGGGGTCAAAGCCGGTAACAGCGGTATAGGCATCAGCCAAAGTGGGGTATTCCCCCTCCTCACCGAAGGTAAGTCCGTAGAGTCGCACCAGCGCGTTTTGTGCCGGCTCGCTGCTGCGGTAGCTGCTGCCGGTATAGGGGTCGTAAATATATTCGCTGTTGAGAATGCCGAATCCCGGTGCGCCGGCAGAGGTATAGGCGGCGGCAAAGCGGCTGCGGTCAATGGCAAGGGAGAAGGCCAGACGGAAATGCACATTGGAAAGCACTTGGCTGCCCCGTTTGGAGAGGGCCGTAGCATCGGTGTTGAAAGTGAGCTTGGTGGTGTAGGTTTCGGGGATATAGCGGATATGGTCGCTGGCGGCATAGGTTTGCATGTCGGCAGCGGAAAGGCTGATGGAGTCCAGATCGCCCCCAAGGAAGGAAAGCAGCGCCGTGGACTGATTGGAGATTACCTGGCAGGAGATGGTGTCCGCCTGATATTGCCCCAAGTGCTTGCCGTCGGAATAGCCGTGCCAGAGGATATTTCTCTGGAGGGTGATCTGCTTGTCCTGCTCAAAATAGGTCAGCTTGTAAGGACCGTAGGACATGGAAGTGTCCAAAGATGTGGAATAATTGGTGGTGACGGAAACTGCCTTGTCGCTGTCTGCCGGGACCACATTGCCATCCTTGTCAAAGCCGGTTTTGCAAGCTTCCCACAGGGGCTCATACACAAGGAAGGTGCCGGTAAGATTATAGGGCACATAAAATTCCGGGTCTGCCACCGCAGCGGTGGTGATGAGTACCAACTGATATTCTCCGGTTTTCAAAATGCCCACATTTTCCCAATCGGTATTGCCATAGAGGTAATCCTTTGCTCCCACGATGGCAAAATCGCTGGCATATAAACTGTCCGCCCGGTGGTTCATCATCTTTTTGTCCAGCAGCTGCTGATAGGAGTAAATATAGCTGTCAGCATAGATGACGGTGCCGTCTGCCCAGCAGGAATTGGGATTGATATTGATCTGAAATGCCCGGGCGGTGTCCTGCTGTGTGATGCCGAACCGGCCCACATATTCCTTAGTCACATCCACGGGGGCGCCCTGCGCCATTTCGTCCACAATGGTCCAGCCGGAAAGATCGCTGTTGAGGGTGAAGCGGTAAAATCCGGTGGTGGTGTAATCGAGAATATAGGCATCGGAAGCGGTTTCCCAAGTGTGGGGCGCCCACTTCATGCCACCGGTGGAAGAAATATATTCATTGTAGGTGTAGTGGTTGGCATCGGAATAGTCCCGTCCGTTGCCACCGGCATAGGTGTCGTTATAGCTGACGGCGCCGCTGCTGCCCTCCGGGCGCAGGGCGGTGAGCCAATCACCGGCAATGACGCTGCCGTTTTCATAATCCGTCCGGTAGCTACCCTGCTCCGGTTCCACCGGAGGATGGGTCGTGGTAGGGACGGTGGGGACGGTGTTGCTGTGGGTGGGGGTGCTGCCGGGGGTGTTGGGATTGCAGCCGGTGATGGACAGAAGCAGCGCCGCTGCAGCCATCAGGCAGACGCATTTTTTCAGTTGCATGGGCGTTCCTCCTGCTTTGCGTTGTGTTCAGTATGCCCGCAAAATTGGAAATTATCAAAATACATTGTACTCTATTTTGTCGCAAATGGCAATGCCCACGCTTGCCCCCTTGCATTTGCATTTTTACCATGGTAAAATAGACCAAAAAAGGAAAGGGGAGAGCGGATGCGATTTGCCCGTAAACTGATATTGATTTTTTTGTGCCTTGCGCTTTTGTGCGTGCCGGTGTCGGCGCTGTCCGGTGCCCAGTCCGCTCGAACCGATGCGGTGGTTTCCTCCGATGGCAGCTGCCGCATTACCATGCGCTTTCAGCTGCATCTGGAGCAGGAGGGGCGGCTGGAGATTCCGCTGCCTGCCGGGGCGCAGGATGTGCGTCTGGACGGAAAATATAAAACCCCCACCCAGCAGGAGCAGCAGTTGGCGCTGATATTGCCGAAGATGGCGGCCGGTATCCATACGGTGGAAATCAGCTATACCTTGCCCAATGCGGTGCAGCAGCAAAACAGTGCTTTGGTGCTGCAGGTGCCGCTGCTGACGGGATTTGCATACCCGGTGGAGCAATTTGAATTTTCCATCGTGTTGCCCATGGAACCCAACGCCCAGCCTTCCTTCTCCAGCGGTTACTATGGGGAGGGGATCCTCTCCAGCTTGAATATCCAGCAGCAGGGCAGCGCCATCCATGGCAGCTGCCACAGCACCCTGAAGGACCACGAAACCCTGACGATGACGCTCCGGGCTGATGAGCAGATGTTCCCGGATTATTCCCCCCAGCAGCCGCTGTTGGGCATCTGGGAACTGATCATGGTTATTTTGGCCGGTGCGGCAATGGTGTATTATCTGGTGGCGCTGCTGCCCATCATTCCTCGCAAGATCCGTTCCTTCAGTCCCCCGGAAGGTCTGGCTGCCGGTGATCTGGGCACCTGCCTTACCGGCTGCGGCATGGATCTGACCATGATGGTCTTTTCCTGGGCGCAGATGGGTTATCTGAGTATTGAAACAGATCGGCAGGGAAATGTGACTCTGCAAAAGCGGATGGAAATGGGCTCCGAGCGCCCTGCTTTGGAAATCCGTTGTTTTGAAGTGTTGTTCGGTCAAAGCCGTTCGGTGGACGGTCTGGGTCTGCATTATGCCCGGCTGTGCCGTAAAATGACCACCAAATCCCATCTGCTGCGGCAGATTTACCGCTCCCGTTCCGGTAATCCCCGGATCGTGCGGCTGCTGGCGGTGGCGGTGGGCGGCTGCAGCGGTGTGCTGCTGAGCCGTGGGGTCTATAGCGCCGGCGCAGGTACGGTTTTGCTGGCCATCGCCATGAGTTTGGTCTGTATGCTGCTGAGCTGGGGCATCCATTCCGGCAGCAAATGCCTGCCGCTGGGCAATAAACTGCCCATCTGGCTGGGAATGGGTTGCAGCGCAGTATGGATCGGTCTTGGCTTTGTGATGAACAATCTGATGTTGGCGGCACTGATGGTGGCCTATGAAAATCTGACGGGTATCGCCGCTGCCTTGGGCGGCCGCCGCAGTGAGCAGGGACAGCAGTATGTGGCGCAGATTCGCGGTCTGCGTTCCCATCTGACCCGGGCATCGGTGTTTGATATGCAGCAATGCCTGGAGAGAAACCCCGCCTATTTCTTTGAACTGATGCCCTATGCCCTGGCATTGGGTGTGGAGCGCCCCTTCGCCCGCCGCTTCGGCAAGGTGACGGTGGCAGAATGTAGTTATTTGAATGCACCCGTCCGTGGGGAATTGACCCCGGCCCAATGGGCCAGCCTGCTGCGGCAGGTGGCGGATCGGTTAAACCGCCGCCAGCGGAAACTGCGGTTTGAGCAGTTCTTCCAGCAGACGGAAAATACCGTCAAAACCAAATAAAGAAGAGCACGCTGATTTTCAGCGTGCTCTTTTGTTTTACTTGGCGAATTCCACAGCCTTGGTTTCCCGGATCACATTGACCTTGATCTGGCCGGGGTATTCCAGCTCAGACTCGATCTTCTTTGCGATGTCACGGGCCAGCAGGATCATGTTGTCCTCGGTGACCACCTCGGGCTTGACCATGATGCGAACCTCACGGCCTGCCTGGATGGCGTAAGCCTTGTCAACGCCGG
>JAGCMI010000141.1 GCA_017646545.1 Oscillospiraceae bacterium
CCATGGTTTTACCGCTGCCCACATCGCCCTGCACCAAGCGGTTCATGGGGGTGCCTTTGCGGAAATCGGCCATGATCTCGTCAATGGCTCTGCGCTGAGCACCGGTGAGTTGGAAGGGCAACTGCCCTAAGAAGGGGGTCAGGTCGGTGTTGGGGTAGGGCGGTGTCTGCTTGCCTGCCCGGGCGGCACGCATCAGCGAAAGACCGGCGGAGAAAACGAAAAATTCTTCAAAGATCAGCCGTCGCTTGGCCAGTTCCGCCTCTTCCAAAGAGGCCGGCTCGTGGATGGCGTAATACGCCCGTTGGGCAGGGAGAATGCCATACTGATTTCGTACCGATTCGGGAATGATCTCCTGGGGTACATCACAAATGGCCAGTGCCTGCCGCACCGCCTTGAGCATGGCGGCATTGGAGATGCCGGCGGTCAAAGGGTAGATGGGCAAAATCCGTCTTGTGGTGACGGGGGGCGCATCCAGCGCTTCGAAAGCGGGGGAGGTCATGCTGTAGCCGATGAAATCCCCGGAAATGGCGCCGTAAAAAATATATTCCTTGCCGTATTGCAGCTGACCGGTGGTGAATTTTTGGTTGAAGAAGGTCAAATTCAGCCTTGCGGTGTGGTCGGCCACCTGCACCTTGGTCACATCCAGACCCTTGCGGATGTGGGCGGTGCGGGGGGTGTTCATCACCATGGCCCGGAAGCAGGCAGGCTTGTCCACTTCCAGCTTGTCGATGGTCACAAGACGGGTGCGATCCTCATAGCCTCTGGGAAAATGGCAGATCAGATCCTGCAAGGTGTGGATATTCAGGGCAGCGAATTGGGCGGCCTTACTGGGGCCGATGCCTTTTAAGATGGTAATGGGATCGGAAAGCCGAGCCATGGGATCACCTCCTTGCGTTTTTCTTTATTATACGGGAAGGAAAAAGGAATTGCAAGTGTGGACGGAGTGGAGTTTGGACTCCCCGAAAAACTGTAATTGGAACGAAAAATGGCGTGCTTTTGCACGCCATTTTTATTATTTTGCATCGGGGATATAGGGCAGGGATTCGGAATTGTCCCAAGAGAAGGCAATTTCGGTGCCGTCGGACACGGCAATGATGGTGCCCATGTAGTCCGTGCGGTAGGTGTAAACCTCTGCCTGACCCAGAATATTCAGCGCCTCGGTGGTGGGGTGGCCGTAGCTGTTGCCCTCGCCCACGGAGATAACACCGTAGCTGGGTGCCACAGCCCGGAGGAAGTGATAGCTGGTGGAAGTGTCGCTGCCGTGGTGACCCAGCTTCAGCACATCGGCTTTCAGCATATCGGCATCAATGGCTTCCCAATAGGCCACGAGGTCATTTTCTGCAGCATCGATATTCTCCATATCACCGGTGAAGAGGAAACGGTTGTCACCAAACTGCACCATAACGATGATGGACATATCGTTGGGGTCCTTGTAATCGTCCTTTACGGGGCCCAGCACCGTGACGGTGGCACCGCCTAAGTTATAGACCTGACCCAGTTCCGGTTCGTAGAGGTTTGCGCCGCAATTGGTGGCTGCGGCAAGGAAATCCTTTTCGGTCTTGGTGCCGTGGCGGTAGTCGGGATACCAGATTTCGTCAGCAGGAACGGACTTGAGCACATCGTCCATTTCACCGATGTGGTCGGAATGGGCGTGGGTGGCAACCACCAGATCCAGCCGATCAATGCCCAGATCGCTTAAGTAATGGATGACGGTGTTGTTGCTGTCGGTTTCGCCTGCGTCAATCAGCAGGTATTCGCCGCCGCAGGTGAGCAGGAAGCTGTCGCCCTGACCCACATCGATGTAATGCACGGTGAGATAGCTAGGATCCGTGATGGCGGGGATATCGGCAAGGGGACCGCCTACCGTGCCGTTGCCGGAGGGCAGATCATTGCCGGAGGGCTGGAAGGTGGGTAAGTTGATTTCGCCCAGAATACTCTCCAGGTCGATGGGCAGGTCCTCCTGGCAGGCGTAGCCCACAACGGCCAGGATCAGCACAAGGATCAAACTGAAAAGACCCTTTGCAAATGTTCTTTTGGCTTTCTTTTTGGAATTTTTCTTTGCCATATTATGGATTCTCCTTTTGTATCAATGAGGGGATCAGCCCCAGCAGGGCGGATCTTTCGTTTACTGTTTTTTCTTCCAGCACCGCTTCCAGCAGCCCGTTGAGGATGTTGCCGATTTCTTTGCCGGTGTAACCCAACGCCATCAGATCGTGACCGTTCACCGCCAGATCCCGCAGGTGCAGGCAGGCGTTTTCTTCTTGAATCTGGGTGATGAGCAGGCGGATGTTGTGGAAATATTCTGCCCGGCAGGTATTGGCTTTGCTGCCCATGTCCGCCAGTTGCAGCTGGATCAGCCAATCCAATTGTTCTGCCCCCAGACGGGCAAGCCAGCGACGCACCACTTTCCGTTCCGGAACAATGGGCGCCATGTGCTGCTGCACCAGAAGTACCACCTGCTGCCGCAGTTGGGTGGGGGCTTTCAGTCGATGCAGCAGCTGATCCGCAATTTGGGCGCTGACAGCGGCATGACCGTAGAAATGTCCGCAGCCCTTTTCGTCCAAAGTGAAGGTTTCGGTCTTTCCAACATCGTGCAGCAGCGCTGCCCAGCGGAGGGGAAGTGTGGGAGGGACAGCGGCAAGCACATGGGCGGTGTGGGTGTAAATATCGTAGATGTGATGGGGGTTGCGCTGGTCAAAGCCGATGGCCGGGATAAGTTCGGGGATGACTTGGGTGATAATGGGGGCGAATTGGCGCATATGATGGGGTTGGATGTGGAGGATGAGTTTACATAATTCATCAAACACCCGCTCCCGCGCTAAGTTTTCCATCAGCGGCGCCAGATCGCACATGGCCCGCAGGGTTTCTTCCTCCGGGGTCAGATCGTAGGTGACGCAGAAACGCACCCCTCGTAAGATCCGCAGGGCATCCTCGGTAAATCGCTGCCGGGGATCGCCCACCGCCCGCAAAATTTTCTTTTGCAGATCCTGCTGCCCACCAAAGGGATCGGCAATGCCGTCATCGGGGGAGAAGGCCATGGCGTTGACGGTGAAATCCCGTCGCGCCAGATCTTCATTCACTTCTTCCACAAATTCCACCCAACTGGGGTGGCGGCTGTCTTTGTAGCCGCCTTCGGTGCGGAAGGTGGTGATCTCGTAGATTTCGTGGTTGGGGAAGATGATGCCGATGGTGCCGTGCTTTTCTCCTGCGTGGATCTGGGCGTAGGCGGCAAAAACTTTTTTAATCTGTTCCGGTTTGGCGGAGGTGCAAAGGTCGTAATCGTGGGGATTTAACCCTAACAGAGCGTCCCGCACGCAGCCGCCCACGGCATAGCAGCTGTAGCCGGCTTCTTTCAGAAGTCGAATGCAGGTTATGGCATTTTCAGGCAAATACATACGGAACACCTCCTTTGTTGTGGGACTTACAGTTTATTGGGCCGATCGCCTAACTCACCAAGCGATAAACTGTAATTTACAGCGTTTCTTCCTCGGTTTCGTCAGTTACGATGGTTTCCTCAGTTTCGATCATTTCCTCGGTTACGATGGTTTCAGCAGGGGGCAGGAGCAGAACCGGGTGGCTCAGCAGATGCCATGCGCCTAAAGTGGCAAACATGGGATGATTGCCCGGTGCGGCTGCCAGACACAGATAAGCGGCAGTCAAACTCCAGAACAAACTTTTTTTCCGGTTGCCGCAGCCGACGGCAAAGCCCCATAGCTGGTAAGCGGCAAGGGCAGAGGCGGCAAGGGCGAAAAGCTGGGGCAGGAAGCGCAGCATCTCCGGTTCGTCGCTGAAGTCCTTGCCCAGAGTAAACAGCAGCAGCGCAAGATAGGCGCAGATCACCGGATAAGCCAGGGATACGGGTACTTTGCCGGTGAAGGATTGCGCAGCCGTCAGCAGCAATGTTGCGCCGCAGACAAAAGCGCCCCAGTACAAGATGGATTGGAATGTGCTTTCGCCATAGTGGAAGGTAAGACCATAGAACAGAATGCCGATGGCAGCCAAAGCATAGCCGGCGGCGCGGAAACAGCTTTTGGCAAAGCTGAGATGCCAGGAAACATCCGAGTCCCTTTGGGTCGGCTGAGGAAAATTACGCAGCCAGGTGGGGTCTTCTTCTACATTGCGGGTCATCAGATACACCAAAACCAAAACCGCAGCGGTCAGAATCAAATAGCCGATCCAGCCGGGGTGATCGGCAGGGCAGAGTCCCTTCTCGTCACAGCCGGCCGACAGCAGCCAAAACCGCAGCACGGCACCCAAAGCACCGGCGGCAGCCACAATATAATTGATATAAGGAAAGTATTTTTTCATCTTGTTCCTCCATTTCCTTACAGCATGCTCAGCAGCATACACACACCGGAGAGAATGGGTTGGTGCAGCAGGTAAATAAAGAGGGAATATTTGCCGCATTTCTGCAAAAAGACCAGCAGGGGATTCTTTTCATTCACCCGGGGCAGCAGGGTTTCTTTGTGGCGGTACACCGTACGCCCCAAGGCAGCGCCCAGCAGGAAAAATCCCAGATGGGGAAAGAGGGGGAAATAGTCGGAGGTATAGAAGGTGGGCCAGGGCAGGCCGAAGGGCATGAGCCAGTAGGTGTCCACCGGAGGCTGGTTCGCCAGCCACAGACCGAAGATCGCCATGGCGGTGCCGATGGCGGCCAATGCCCACCAGGGCATTTTCTTGAACAGCGGCCAGAGGATCATGCACAGACCCAAGCATTGCAGCACACCGAAATAAATAATGATACCCCGGTTTGCCATGCCCAGCAGATACATACCCACCGTCACGGCGGTAATCACCATACCGCTGCCGAAAACCACCAAACCCCGGCGCACGCTGTGGCGGCCAAGGGTGGCGCTGATGCCGGAAATCAGCAGAAAGAGGACACCGCCCCAGGTCTGGACAAAGTTGAACCATTTGGGGGTGACCCAATCCACCACCTGATAGAGCGCGGTTAAGTCATAGGTCAGGTGCACCAGCACCATGCCCAGAACGCAAATGCCCCGGAAGGCATCCAGTTCCCAAATTCGTTTTTTCATTTGGCTGCCTCCTTTGCCGCTTCTTCCTCCAGCACCCGGTAGGCTACCTTGCCCACCAGAGTTTTGGGCAGTTCCTCCCGGAAGAGGATCTCCTTGGGCATGGCATAGCGGGCGATATGCTTGGCGCAATAACAAAGCAGTTCCTGCTTCAGTTCCTCTGTGGCTTTTACGCCGGGAGCGGGCACTACATACGCCCGCAGCCGCTGTCCCTTATAATCGTCATCGATGCCGATGACGCAGGATAGCAGCACCTTTTCGTGGCTGTCGATGATATTCTCCAGCTGGGAGGGGTAGATGTTATAGCCGGAGGAGATGATCATCCGCTTCAGCCGCTGTTTGAAATACACAAAGCCGTCGCTGTCCATGAAACCCAGATCACCGGTGTGGAGCCAGATTTTGCCATCTTCATGGTGGCGGAGGGTCTGGGCGGTCTCGGTGGGGTTGTCCATATATCCCAGCATCACGGTAGGACCCGAGATGCAGATTTCGCCTTCTGTCATGGGGGGCAGTTCCTCGGTGCTGCCGGGGGTGACGATCTTGTAGAAAGTGTCGGGGAAGGGGACACCGATGGAATTTTCCCGGGCATAATCCTTGGGAGTCAGGCAGGAGGCGGTGACGCACTCGGTGGTGCCGTAGCCCTCCCGGATCTGCTGGGAGCAGTTATGCCGGCGCAGGAAAGTGTCCACCTTCTTTTTCAGTTCTGCGGACAAGCTGTCGCCACCGCAGAAAATGCCCTTGAGGAAGCTGAGGTCTGCATTTTTCAGGCTTTCAGCCCGCAGAAGCGCTTCGAAGAGGGTGGGCACACCGGGAATGAAATCCGGTTTTTGCTTGACCAGAATATTGGCATAGGTTTTGATGTTAAACTGGGGCACCAGAATGCAGCTGGCACCGCCCACCAAGGCGGTGTGGATGCCAATGCCCAGACCAAACCCGTGGAACACCGGCATGACGGACAGCATCTTCATTCCTGCGATGCTCTCGTATCCGGAGGCGGCGATGGTCTGCAGCGCCAAGGCGTTAAAATTTCGGTTGGAGAGCATAATGCCCTTGGTGGTGCCGGTGGTGCCGCCGGAATACAAAATGGCGGCGCAATCGTCTGCCTTGCCATCGTGGGCGGGCAGCTGTTTTACCTGCTTGCCGCCGGCGAGCACATTTTTCCAAAGGTGATAGTAACCGTCCCGAGGCAGGGGAGGATATTTTTTAGTGAAGGGATAAAAAAGATTTAGGGGGAAGGGCAGCTCGTCGGCAATGTCCGCAATCCAGATTTCTGTATCCTTTTCCACTTGGGGCAGGATGGAGGCTACCTTTTCATAGAACTGATCCAAGGTCAAAATGGCCTTGCTGTGGGATACATTCAAATAGAAAGCAATCTCCTGGGCGGCAGACAAGGGGTGAATCATATTGGGGATAGCGCCCAGCCGATTCAGAGCATAAAAACAGTCCAAAGCCTGGGGACAATTGGGCATGCAGATGGTGACCCGGTCGCCCTTGCGGATGCCGGAGGCATAAAGACCCCGGGCGGTAGCGTCAACGCGCTGCAGGAATTGGGCATAGCCGGTCTTTTTGCCCTGGAAGATATAGGCGGTGTTGCCCGGATATGTTGCGGCAGTATCGGCAACGAGCTGATACATGGTTTTGTCGGGATAGGAAACTCTGGCGGGGGTGTTGCCGTAATAGGCCAGCCAGGGTGCATTTGTGGAAAGGCTCATAATGCGGTATCCTTTCGTGGCGGGGTGGGGAAAATACACTTTCCCATTCTGATATAATACATTATTATATCATTTGTGCCGCCCAATTTCCAGCATTTTGTGAAAAAATCCGGAATTTACAAATTCCTATTGTTTCCTGGGAAAAAATAGAGTATACTAATTGGTAAGTTTTGTAAACGGAGGAAAAAAGATATGTTACTGGGCATTATCACCGCCGTCAGCGCGCTGTCTGCGGCGCTGATCTGCGTGGGCCCCGGAAACGGAAGCGTTTGGGCTTTGCTTGCAGGCTTTGCTGGCACTTTTGTTTTGGGGTTGGTGGTGGCCTTCCTGTTTTTCTTTGTGATGTGCAAACGGGTGGATACATCCGTGGTGCAGGAGCACGACAGCCCCTTCTACCGGAAAATGGCGGAACACTACATCCGTGCCATCGTCAAGATCCTGCGCATCAAAGTCCATACCCAAGGCATGGAGCAGCTGCCCAAGGAGGGCAGATACCTGCTGGTGTGCAATCACTTGTGCATCGCAGACCCGGTGGTGCTGCTGCATTGTTTCTATAAAAGCCAGCTGGCATTCATCTCTAAAAAAGAGAATAACGATATGTTCCTGATCGGTCAGCTGATGCACAAGCTGCTGTGCCAGCTCATTAACCGGGAAAATGACCGGGAAGCACTAAAGACCATTCTCAATTGCATCCAGATCCTTAAGGATGACAAAGCATCCATTGCAGTATTCCCGGAGGGTTACTGCAGCGAGGACGGTCTGCTGCATAAGCTGAAGCCCGGTGTGTTTAAGATCGCCCAGAAAACCAATGTGCCCATTGTGGTGTGCACCCTGCGGGGTACAAGCGATGTGATTCCCAATATGAAGAAGCTGAAGCCCAGCAGCGTGCAGATGCATCTGGTGGGTGTGGTGCAGCCGGAGGAATTTGCCGGCAAGACCACGGTGGATATCTCTGAACGGGTATTTCGCATGATGGCCGACGATCTGGGACCTGAACTGGTGATTCCGCAAGAGCCAGAGGAAAACTGCTGAAATTTTGTTGCCCCCTTGATTTGTGGGCGAGCCTTAAGTATAATACGAAAATAGGAAACAATCCAAATTTGGAGGATATATTTATGAAAAACAGCGAAAAGACCTTGGATATGATTGTCAATCTCTGCAAGAACAGAGGCTATGTCTATGCCGGCTCCGAAATTTACGGCGGTCTGGCCAACTCTTGGGACTATGGCCCTCTGGGTGTGGAGTTTAAGAACAATGTGAAGAAGGCATGGCTGAAGAAGTTCGTTCAGGAATCCGATTACAATGTGGGTCTGGATGCTGCCATTATTATGAACCCCCAGACCTGGATCACCACCGGTCACGTGGGCTCCTTCTCCGATCCTCTGGTTGACTGCAAGGGCTGCGGCTCCCGTCAGCGCGCCGACCAGCTGATCGCCGCTTCTGAAAGCGGCAAGGATGTGAATGTGGACGCCATGAACACCGACCAGATGAATGATTTCATCCAGGATCATGAGGATGTGGTCTGCCCCAACTGCGGCAAGCATCACTTCACTTCCATCCGTAACTTCAATCTGATGTTCCAGACCAAGATCGGCGTTACCGAGGATTCTTCCTCCGTGGCTTATCTGCGTCCTGAAACTGCCCAGGGCATCTTTGTCAACTTCGCAAACATCCAGCGTACCACCCGTAAGAAGTTGCCCTTCGGTGTCTGCCAGGTGGGTAAGGCTTTCCGTAACGAGATCACCCCCGGTAACTTCACCTTCCGTACCCGTGAGTTCGAGCAGATGGAGTGCGAGTTCTTCTGCCAGCCCGGCACTGACC
>JAGCMI010000142.1 GCA_017646545.1 Oscillospiraceae bacterium
ATTGCCAACTATCACTTCACCACCCTGGTCCCCAACCTGGGTGTTATCTATGTTGATGAGGGTGTGTCCTTCGTTATGGCTGACATCCCCGGCATCATCGAAGGTGCCGCCGAGGGCGCAGGTCTGGGTCACGATTTCCTGCGCCACATCGACCGCTGCCGTTTGCTTGTGCATGTGGTGGATGTATCCGGCAGCGAGGGCAGAGATCCCGTGGAGGATTTCAATGCCATCTGCGATGAGCTGCATAACTACTCCGTTGACCTGAGCAACCGCCCCATGATCGTGGCTGCCAACAAGACCGATCTTCTGGATCCGGAGTCTGATAATCTGCAGCGCCTGCGTACGGTTGTGGAAGCTGCCGGCTGCGAACTGTATGAGATCTCTGCCGGTACTACCCAGGGCACCAGACAGTTGATGCGCGTGGTGGCAGAAAAGCTGCGTACCCTGCCTCCCGTCACCATTTATGAGCCGGAGTATGTGGCACCCGTTGCCGAAGTGGGCGATCCCAATGCGCTGGAGATCGAGCACCTGGGCAATACCTGGGTCATCACCGGCACTTGGTTGGAGCGGATGGTGCAGAACATCAACTTCGACGATTACGAGTCCCGGAACTATTTCGATATCCAGCTGACCAAATGCGGTCTGTATAAGCGTTTGGAAGAGATGGGTATCCAGGATGGCGACACCGTGGATCTCTACGATCTGGAATTTGAATATCAGAAGTAAAACAGTGGGAGCATTGCATTTTGCGATGCTCCCATATTTTTTTTGAAAAAGTTTTTGATAAGACTTGCAATTCCTGCAAATCGGCAATATAATAACTGTGTCTGATGAAATTGATTTTTGAAGGAGAGGTGAGGACATGGACAGCGGCAGTAGTAGTTGCCCGATACATACAGGCGATGCGTTCTTTTATGGTCGGAAGGTGGAGCTGTCTGTGTTCTGATTTCTTCCGCAAATAAAAGAGTGCCATTGTCTGTTCCAAACAGCATTGATTCCCGGTGGGGATGCGGTTTTTGGGGTGACAGTGGTATTTTTATGCCCGTTTTTCCTGCAAAACGCCGCTTTTGCCTGCCAAATATGCAAAGGAGGTACACACAATGAGCGAATTCAAAGAGCTGGATACTAGCGTAAATGCCAATGCTCCCGTGGTATTCAGCGAAGAGATTATTGCACTGATTCGTAGCGATCTGACCCCCAAAAAGATGCGGGAGCAGATCGGTGATTATCATGAAAAAGATATTGCAATGGCCTTGGAGGAACTGTCCGAGGATGAATGTCAGAAGCTTTTCCGCCTGCTGACCATGGATACTCTGGTCAGCGTGTTGGAATATTCCGACGATATTGCCCGCTTCTTTGCGCCCCTTTCCATGCGGCGTAAGGTGGAGGCGCTGTCCAGAATGGAGGCATCCACGGCGGTGGAACTGCTGCAGCAGCTGGGCAAGCTGGAGCGTGACTCGCTGACGGATCTGCTGACACCGGAGCTTCGCTCTGAGATTCGTCTGATGTCTTCTTTTGAAGAGGACGAAATCGGTAGCCGGATGTCTACCAACTATATCGAGATCCCGGAAAATTCCACCATTAAGGGCGCCATGTCGGAGCTGATCCGGCAGGCTCCGGAAAATGATAATATGTCCGTGCTCTATGTGGTGGATGAAGAGGGTACATTCTGCGGCGCCATTGATCTGAAGGATCTGATCATTGCCCGAGAAAATACCGCCCTTTCCGATATTACCCGCGTATCCTATCCCTATGTCTATGCCAAGGCGCTGATTGACGATTGCCTGTCCTCTTTGATCGATTACTCCGAGTCCTCCATTCCGGTGCTGGATAATGAAGATAAGCTGATCGGTGTTGTCACGGCGCAGGACTTCATGGAAGTCATTGATGAAGAGCTGAGTGAGGACTATGCAAAGTTGGCAGGTTTGACCGCTGAGGAAGATCTGTCCGAGCCCATCGTCCAGAGTGTGAAAAAGCGTCTGCCCTGGCTGGGCATCCTGCTGGCGCTGGGCTTTGTGGTCTCCGCCGCAGTAGGTTTGTTCGAATCGGTGGTGGCGCAGCTTCCGGTGATCATGAGCTTCCAGTCCTTGATTCTGGGCATGGCCGGTAACGTGGGTACCCAGTCCCTGGCAGTTGCCATCCGTGTGCTGATGGATCAGCAGGTGGATCGCAGCCATTTGTCCAGCCTGGTCTGGAAGGAAGCCCGGGTGGGTGTGTTTAATGGCTTGCTTTTGGGCGTGCTGTCCTTTGTGTCCATTGGCGGCTATCTGTGCCTGCAGGGGCATGCAGCCTCTTTCGCTTTCGCCATTTCCGGCTGTCTGGGTATTGCCATGGTGCTGGCTATGGTGGCATCTTCCTTGTCCGGTACAGTGATTCCCATTATCTTCAAGAAGTTGGGTGTTGACCCGGCCGTTGCTTCCGGTCCGCTGATCACCACCGTCAACGACTTGGTGGCCGTCATTTCCTATTACGGCCTTGCTTGGATCATCCTCATCAATTGGATGCAGGTTGGAGTGTAAACGCAACTCCCGGCAGATTTCTGCCGGGAGTTTTCTTTTTTCTTGCATCACATCTGTTTCTGATATATACTATAACCATAAGAAATGGGGGAGTGACCAATGGAATTTAAGGTACTTTGTGTAGGCGATGTGGTGGCAAGTCCCGGTGTGGAGCGCATCCGCCGCAGCCTGCGTTATTTGAAGCAGAAAACCGGTGCGGATTTTGTCATTGTCAATGGCGAAAATGCAGCAGTGCTGGGTATGACACCCGACCAGGCGGAGGATATTTTCGATGCCGGTGCGGATGTGATCACCATGGGCAACCATACCTTTGGCAAGCGGGAACTGTGCGACTATATGGACGAAAACCACCGTGTGCTCCGTCCTGCCAATTTTGCCCCCCAAGTGCCGGGCTACGGCTGGGGTGTGTATGAAACCCGTTTTGGTGATGTGGCGGTGATCGACCTCATCGGCCGCTGTAATATGGATTACACGCCGGATAATCCCTTCCTCATGGTGGAGAAGATCCTCTCCAAGATCACGGCCAAGTTCATCTTTGTGGAGCTCCATGCGGAAGCTACCTCCGAGAAACTGGCCATGGGTTATATGCTCGACGGCCGGGTGTCCGCTGTCTGGGGTACCCATACCCATGTGCCCACTGCGGATGCGCAGGTGCTGCCCAAGGGCACCGGCTATGTCACCGATTTGGGTATGACCGGCCCCCAGCACTCCGTTTTGGGCATCCGTCCCGACCTCTCCATCGCCAAATTCCGTGGCGATTTGTATCAGCGCTACCAGTGGGCCGATGGTCCTACTAAGCTGGAGGCGGTGCTCTTTACCGTTGACACCGCAACCGGAAGTTGCCTCCGTGCAGAAAGGGTGGATCTGTATGCTGAAACTGCTGCACGCCGCTGATTTGCATCTGGATAGCCCCATTTCCGGCCGTAGCGAGGGGGCAACCGCCCGGTTGCGCGCTGCGTTGCAGGCTGTTCCGGAGAAAATTGCGTCCATTTGCCGGGAAGAAAAGGCGGATATTCTGCTGCTTTCCGGTGATGTGTTTGACGGGCCTTGTACCGCCCGGGGATTGCAGGTGCTGAAAGCGGCTCTGGAATCGGTGCAGATTCCCGTCTTTATTTCCCCCGGCAACCATGATTTCTGCACCCCCGGCAGCCCTTGGCTCACGGAACTGTGGCCTGAAAATGTTCATGTATTCACTCGCCCTGCCGTGGAGAGTGTCTGCCTTCCGGAGTTGGATTGCCGCGTCTATGGCGCTGCCTTTACCTCTATGGACAGCGCCCCTTTGCTGGAGAACTTCCGGAAAGAGGGTCATGAAAAATATCATATTGCCGTGCTTCATGGGGACCCGGTTCAGCAGAATTCTGCCTATAACCCCATCACGCAGGCGCAGGTGGCAGCTTCCGGTCTGGATTATCTGGCCTTGGGTCATGTCCATAAACACGGGTCTTTCCGTGCCGGTAAAACGCTGTGTGCATGGCCCGGTTGCCCCATGGGGCGGGGCTTTGACGAATTGGAAGAAAAGGGCGTTCTGGCGGTGACGGTGGAGGATACCGCGTCCATCCGCTTTATGTCCTTGGATGTGCCCCGCTTTTATGAGATGGAGGCGCCGGTGCTGACCACCGCTGAGGCGGCCATTGCCCGGATACTTCCCGGGTTAGGTAATGAGGATTTCTACCGCATTACCCTCACCGGGGAGTGTGATGCCCTCGATCTTGCCGCCCTTGTCGGAGCTTTCTCCCAATTTCCCAATCTGGAATTGCGGGATAGAACCCAGCCTCCCGTTGATCTTTGGAGTTGCGTGGATAACGATTCCCTGGAGGGCGTGTACTTTCGTATGCTGAAAGAAGCCATGGAGGGGCAGGATGAGCAGTCCCAGCAGATTGCGCTGTTGGCTGCCAAAATATCCAGAAAAATTCTTGACGGGGGAGAGGTGGTGCTGCCGTGAAAATCTATTCCATGACCGCCACCTTCGGCAAGCTGGAGAATCAAACCTTAACTTTGCAACCCGGTTTGAATGTGATTGCAGCCCCCAACGAATGGGGCAAATCCACTTGGTGCGCCTTCCTGGTGAATATGCTCTATGGTTTGGAAACCCGGGTCAAGACCACCAAAACCGCCATTGCGGATAAAGATCGCTACGCGCCCTGGTCCGGCTCGCCCATGTCCGGTCGCATTGACCTTCATTGGGATGGCCGTGATATCACTATCGAGCGCTGGAGTAAGGGTCGCACCCCCATGGGTGAATTCCGTGCCTATGAAACCCAAACCGGCATGGAAGTGGCGGAACTGACGGCCACCACCTGCGGTGAAATGCTGCTGGGTGTGGAGCGAAGTGTGTTCCTGCGCTCCGGTTTTCTGCGCCTTATAGACCTTCCCGTAACGGAGGATGAGTCCCTGCGCCGCCGGCTCAATGCCCTGGTCACCACCGGTGATGAGTCCGGTGCAGCCGATGTGTTGGGGCAAAAACTGAAAGATCTGAAAAATAAGTGCCGCTCCAACCGCACCACCGGTTTGCTGCCCCAGGCGGAAAGTGAAAAGGCCCAGATTGAGGATAAGCTGCGTCAGCTGCAGCAGATGCAATTGGAGACCGAGTTGATCTGCCAGCGGCTGGAGGATTTGAAGCTTCGTCGACAGCTGCTGGAAAACCACGAAAAAGCCTTGGAATATGCAGCGGCGGAGGAAAATAACCGCCGTATTGCACAAGCGCAGGCGGCGGCAGCCGATGCCGCGCAGCAGGAGATGCAGCTGCGTAACCAATGTGCCGCCCTTGCGGATGTCCAAACCGCCCGGCAGAATATGGAAAGGTTGCAGCTTTTGCAGCAACAGCAGCAACAAGCGCGTATGCAAGCGCAAATGCTGCCCCAGATGCCCCAAATGCCCAGTGATCCGCATATTCCCTATGGGCTGAGCGGAAGCAAAGCATTGAATCAGGTTCATACCGATATTGCGGAATACCGCGACTGTGTGGCGGCAGAGAAAATGCCCGTGACCCTTTTGGCTTTTGGCGCAGCGGCAGCCGTTTTGGGTGTGGTGCTGATGATCTTGAAGCTGCTCATCCCCGGTGCCATGTTCCTTGCCTCTGGCATTGCGGTGCTGATTCTCCATAGCGTCCGTAGCGGCAAACAAAAAGCCGCCCACTTGACCCGTATTGCCAAGGCGGAGGCCATTCGAGCCCGCTATGGTGGCGGTGATCCTGACGATTGGCTGGCCAATGCCCGTGCGTATGAACAGCGGTGGGGAGAGTATGAATCCCGCTTGTCCCAATATGAGCAGTCCCGTGGACAGTTGGAGCAGCGTTTGGCGCAGTTGGATGCTGATATCCATGAGGCCACGGGTGGTGAAAGTCTGCTGGCTGCCGTAGAATATTGGAAAAATGTTGTTCGCCTGCAAGAGAACCATGCGACAGCCCAAAAGGAACTTCAACGGGCAGTATCCTATGCGGAAAATATGGCCGCCATGGCAAAACCGGTGTCCAAACCGGAAATGGAGGATAACTTACCTTATTCGGAAGTAGAAACCCGTCGTATGTTGGAAGAAAACCGCTTGCAGCAACAGCGGCTGCGTCAGAACATCGATCAAAATCAGGGTCGAATGGAGGCTCTGGGACAAGAATCGATGCTTTGCCAACGGTTGGATGAGGTCAATGGCCGTATTACCCGGTTGCAGGAAACCTATGCCGCCTTGGAACTGGCGCAGGAAACCTTGGTTGCAGCAACTGCCCAGCTGCAGCGCCGTTTTGCGCCCCGCATTGCCAGCGAAGCCCAGAATACGCTGCAGCGTATGACCGGTGGTCGCTATGACCGGCTCACCATTTCCCAAGATATGTCCCTGAGCGCAGCGGCAGGGGAGGAAACCGTTCTTCGCTCTGCCCAGCGCCGCAGCGAAGGCACGGTGGATCAGATCTATCTGGCCCTGCGTTTGGCGGTGAGCAAGGAACTGACACCGAAGGCTCCCTTGGTGCTGGATGATGCGCTGGTGCGTTTTGATGATACGCGCCATGCCGCAGCTATGGAGATTCTGAAAGAAGAGGCCAACGATCGTCAGATCATCCTCTTTACCTGCCAGAGCCGAGAAATGCAATAACACAAAAAGCCCTCGACGGTGTTTCGTCGAGGGCTTTGCCATTACAGAATGTTGAATTTTACAGTAACAGAGTCGGTCTGGGCGGTGGAGATGGTCAGCGTTGCTTCGCCCTTTCTGCCGGTGGTGCGGACATAAGTGCCGCACATGCCGCCTTCAGCGGTGACGACGGCAGGACCCACCAACTGCGCTTCGCCTTCCAGTTTCAGCAGCACGGGAATCTGGGCGTAGGGGGCGATATTGCCATTTGCGTCCAGCACACGGATGCGGACAGCGGCCGTATCGTAGCTGGCCTTTTCCTGCAGCTCGGTGACGGAAGGGGTAACTTCCAGATGCAGCGCAGCGCTGGGACAGTAGATCCGGCTTGCCACTACCTTGCCGCCGGTTACGGCATCTACACGCCAAACGGTGGCGGCGCCGCCCCAGTTGCCGATGTACTTGCCGTACAGATCCCATGCGACCTTGTAGTCGATCTTATAGCGAAGGGCCATGGCAGCCAGGTGCATTTTATCTGCAACAGAGAGGTATTCCAAACCCTTTTCCGCAATGGTCAGCAGCGCCTTGCGAACAGCGTCTGCCTTCTTCTTGTCGTAACCTTCCTGGGTTTCCAGCAGCTGACCCACAATATCGTCCATCACAAAGGGACTGTGGGGCAAGCCATTCCAGTGACCCTTTTTCAGTTCGGTGACGAAGAGATCGTTTTTGTACAGCAGTACCTTTTCTGCATTGCTGAAAGCATATACTGTGCCCAACTGACCGCCGGGATAATCACCGATGTCCATGGGGGAGGAGATGCTGAGCACCGGCTTCTTTTCCTGCTGGCTGGCATACACATCCGCAGCCAGCTTGGGATTGCGGTGGAAGTCCAGTACACCGTGGTAGCACACCCGGTCACCGGAACCGAAATCCTTGTGGGTGGGATAGTCAAACATGCACCAGCCGAAGCAGCCGCAGTGCTCACCGGAAGCGGCGGCAGCGCTCTGCACCGTAGCATGGCGCAGGGCATGCTCCTGTCGGCGGCTCCAGGTGTCAAAGGATTTGGTGGGGAACATGTGGCCGTTATGCTCGGAAACCAGCAGGGGCTTGTTCATGTCCGGGGTTACCTTCTTCTTCAGACGCACACCGGGATTGTTGCCGATGTGGGAAAAATCGTTGTAAGCATACACATCTTCCAGTAAGCTGCTCTTGAGGATGCAGCGCACACCGGAGGTGGGACGGCTGGGGTCCAGCTGTCGTGCCAGGGCGTTGGTGCGCTCGTACATTTCGTCACAATCGCCGCTTTCGTTGATGCGTACGCCCCACAGCACGATGCTGGGGTGATTGCGGTACTGCAGCACCATTTCTCTGGTGTTTTCCACCGCCTGCTCCTGCCATTTTTGATCACCAATGTGCTGCCAGCCGGGAATCTCGGTAAATACCAGCAGACCCAGACGGTCACACTCATCAATAAAATATTGGCTCTGGGGATAGTGGGAGGTACGCACCGCGGTGCAACCCAATTCTTCCTTCAAGATGCGGGCATCTTCCCGCTGCAGGCTTTCCGGTGCGGCATAGCCCATGTGCGGGTAGCACTGGTGGCGGTTGAGTCCACGGAGGAAGGTTTTCTTGCCGTTGAGGTAGAAGCCGTCGTTTCTAAATTCGATGGTTCTGACACCGAACTTCACTTCCTGCACATCCTGCACTTTGCCATAGCCGTCCAGCAACTCACATTTCAGGACATAGCGGTGGGGATCCTCTACGCACCACAGCTTGGCATCAGGGAAACTCAGGTCGGCAGGGGATGAGGTCTCCCGGGTCAGCAGGCATTTGCCGTTTTCTTCCAAAATAGAAAGCCGGCAAAGCTCGGCGCCGTGGGTTTTCAGTTCCACATGTACCAAATCATATCTGGGAGTGGTGACGAAAATATCTTCGATGTAACTCTGCTCCCGTACATCCAGCCAAACTTCCCGGTAAAGACCGCCATAGGTCAAATAGTCGATGACGAAGCCGAAGGGGGGCGTGGCGGGATTTTCCGTGGTGTCCAGTTCCACAGCAATCATGGCCTCTTCGCCAATTTTGACAAAATCGGTGATTTCAACACGGAAGGCGGTGTAGCCGGTGCGGTGGTGTCCTGCTTTCTGGCCGTTGACATAGACTGTGGCAATGTGTCCGGCACCGTCAAACTGCAAAAACAGTCGCTTGCCGGCATATTCCGGCAAAATGGGCAACTTTCTGCGGTAGCCGCAGATCATCTGATATGCGTTGTGATCGCCGTAATGATTGGGCAGATCCGCAGCGTTGTGGGGCAGGCGAACAGCGGTGCTGCTGCCGTGGCCCAGCGCGAAACTTTCTGACCATGCGGGCGTAAATTCCCAACCGTTGCAAATACTTTGCATCATGGAGTTCTCCTTATCTCTTAAAATTGGCCCGCCGGAATGGGCGGGCCGATAAAAGTTTTTTATAGCTTCGAGAAACCGTAGCTGTTGACCAGCGCATCGATCTTCTGACCGGCCTTGCAGTAGGGGCAGTCCCGATAATCATAGCTGGCGTAATCCGGCAGGTCGCTGATGGAATAGATGGAGCGCACAGGATAGCCGTCGATCTCATCGGTGGCGCGGTAAATGGCGGCAACACCGGCCACCTGACCACCGTAATAGTTGATGGCTTCAATGCTCTTGCGGGCAGTATGACCCGTGGTGACGGATGCCATCAAAATCAGCACATGCTTGCCCCGGATCATGGGCTGGATGTTATCCCGGAAGATCATTTGAGAGTTATTATTGTATTCCGGCTCTACTACATAAATGGTCTGATGGGCGTTGATGGTGTGGAAACCGCTCTTGGTCAGTTCCTCGGCCACGAATGCACCCAGTACAGCGGTGCCGTCCAGACAGATGATGGTGTCCACCGGGGTGTCGTTGATGAAGTGGGAAACCAGCTGATAGGCGCTGGCCTTTGCTTCGCTGACACGGGTCTTGTGATAGGTGATATCAATGTAATAATTGATGTGGCTGTGATTGGTGGCGAAATGGCCACGGGCAATTCGAAGGGGGACATTGCCTCGACGGTGGGGAAGGTGTACCAATTCGATCATATTCGTTTCCTCCTTTGAATAAAAAAGGCGTTTTTGTCAGCCGGCAACATCAGCGTTTCTGCCGGTCATCAAAAAACGCTTTTTTTGATTATACTATATTTATAGATGTGTTGGCAAGAAAAATCTGTTGCTGCATCCACTAAAAATAAAGCATCAATCTTGTGCAGTTTGCTTTTGACGCAGTGCCGGTGCCTGACGGATGAACTGCTGGGCGATTATATGGCAGATCTCTTTCCGCTCGATCATGCGGTAAACTTCATCCAGCGTGACCCATTTGGCATCCACAGTCTCCCCGGGCAGAAGCACGATCTGCTCCAGAGGGGTCTGACGGTGAATACAGTAATAGTCGTAAAAGGCGATATCATCCCTGCCGGTGTCCATCAGTTCAAATTCATGCTCCTCGGCAGCGATGCCGGTCTCTTCAAACAGTTCCCGTCGAATGGCCTGCAGACTGTTTTCACCCGCTTTTGCGGCACCGCCGGAATTCTCCCAAGTGCCGGCAAAGGTTTTTCCGGGTGCCCGCTTGGTCAGTAGTACCTTGCCGTGCCCGTCATATACCCATACGCAGACCACCAATCCATATTCCCCGGCTTTCCATTTGCTTCCTCTGCGGTGAAGCCGGCCGGTTTTGCAGCGGTCTTTGTCGTAAATGTCGTTCCATTCCATACTTTCACCTCTAAGATAAGAATACCACTTATAAAGTAAAAACGCAAGCGATTGAACCCTCGGGGAGAAAAAATACCGGTTATGCGGTTGCAAAGGGGAGCAGAAGGAGGGGAATTTTGCGAGAAAAATAAAAAACCGGGGAAAAATCCCCGGAAAAGTTTAGAAATATCATTGACAAATGAAAAATGGTGTGATACAATGGTCCTCCATAGTGTGTTATTATGCCCATTTGTGCCCATTCTCATTTACGAGAACATAATACCACAGAATATGGAGACTGTCAAGAAGCAGTTTTTGAAAGTATCAACTGTTCCTGGCGTATCAAATAGTAAGCAACACACAATTCAGGCTTAGGCCGAAAGAAAGGCTGTGATGAACGATATGGAAATGGTCAAGGACATGATGTTCGGCAAGACCATGCGTAAGTCCTACGCAAAGCACAAGGAAATCCTTGAGATCCCCAACATGCTGAAAATCCAGAAGGACTCCTATCAGTGGTTCCTGGAGGAAGGCCTGCGTGAAGTCTTTAAGGATGTAGGCACCATTACTGACTTCTCCGGTAAGCTGGAGCTGTCTTTCCTGGATTTCACCATGGAGGACAAGCCCAAGTACACCATCGAGGAGTGCAAGGAGCGTGACGCTACCTACGCAAAGCCTATCAAGGTTCGCGTGCGTCTGCGCAACACCGAAACCGAGGAGATCAAAGAGCAGGAAATCTTCATGGGTGATTTCCCCATTATGACCAATGGCGGCACCTTCGTGATCAATGGCGCAGAGCGTGTCATTGTTTCCCAGATCGTCCGCAGCCCCGGTATGTACTACGGTGACGAGGTGGATAAGGCTGATCAGCACACCTATACCGCCACCGTCATTCCTTACCGCGGTGCTTGGTTGGAATACGAAACCGATAACTCCAATGTTTTCTGGGTTCGTATCGATAAGAACCGTAAGCTGCCCATTACCTGCCTGATCCGCGCTATGGGCGTGGACACTGACGAGAAGATCAAGGCCATGTTTGGCGAGGATGAGCGCATCCTGGCCACTCTGGAGAAGGACTCCTGCAAGACTCGCGAAGAATCTCTGCTGGAGATCTACCGCCGCCTGCGTCCCGGTGAGCCTCCCACGGTGGAAACCGCCATCGC
>JAGCMI010000143.1 GCA_017646545.1 Oscillospiraceae bacterium
GAAGTTGGTAAAATCGTGGTGGGATTGCCCCGCAACATGGACGGAACGGAGGGTGCCCGTGCAGAGCTGTGCCGCGAGTTTGCGCAGAAACTTCATGAGGCCACCGGTCTGGAAGTGGTGATGTGGGATGAGCGCCGTACCACAGTGGAGGCGCATAATATCCTCTCCCAGCACAATTATCATGGCCAAAAGCGGAAGAACACCGTTGATGCTGTGGCCGCATCTTTGATTTTGGAAGGGTATTTGAACTCTCTGAAGGTAAAATAATTCAGGGTTTCTTCGGTTTGTATCGTATTTCCCGTATTCCGGTGAGTAGCAGCAATCCTCCAAATAATTTTCGCAGCAGGGAAGTGTCCATCCTGCTGCCCAGAATCGCACAAACCCCGGCACTGATGCTGCCTGCAAGGATTGCGGGCAGCACTTTTTTTATATCCAGCCGCCCTTGCTTCCTGCGAAAAATGCAGGCGATTACAGCGGACGGAATAAAAAACATCAGATTCATGACTCTCGCTTCTCCGGCTTCCATTCCCAATACCAGTGTAAGCCAGAGAATTAAAAGACTTCCTCCGCCGGTACCCAAACCGGACAAAAAACCCAGAGCCGTCCCCATGAAAAGTGAAAATGCAAAACTGCTTACCATAAATATCTCACCCCACCCCACAACATAAGGATACCAAGAATGCGGTGCAGCCATTTGGTGGGGATGTGCTTGCCCCAAATTCCTGCGGCAATGCCTCCCAGAGCGCTTCCAAGCAAGTAGGGGAGCGATGCTCGCCACGGCAGCGCAGTGCCGGCTTGCATTGCCAATGTTACGATGCAAAGCGGCAGAATGATGGATATGGAAGCGGGAAAAATCTCATTTTCGTCCAAATCCGTCATGCGTGTCAGCAGGGGAACAAGAATCATTCCGCCTCCTGCGCCAAACAGACCGTTGATAATCCCGGCTGCCGCCCCTGCCAAAGCCATCAAAATAGCCTTTCTGTGCAAAAAATCGCCTCCTGAGGAAATTGTTCCACAGGAGGCGATGCTTATTCATAAATTAGTGATTCAGAACCATATCCAGGGGGATGTGCTTCAGGGTAACGACGGTCAGTTCGATCTTTTCGATCAGACCATTGTGCCAAGCGTCCATCTCCTCGTTGAGCATCACATTCTTGATCATGAAGTTACGGAAGGTGGTCTCGCTGTCACCAACGAAGAACATGATGTGGTAGCCGTACTCGGTCTCGATGATGCCGTAGTCGCCAGCCTTACGAGCCTCGTCGTAGCACCAATCGTTGAAGGCGGTGACCATCTGGCCGGGGTAAACATCCTCGTACAGACCACCTGCAGCAGCGTTGTCCTCGGAGTGCTTCTTAGCCAGCTCTGCAAAGCTGTTTTCGCTCAGGTCGCCGGCTGCGATCCAGTCAGCCAGGATGCTGTCTGCCTTATCCTTGGCGGTCTTCTTCTCCTGGTCGGAGTAGGTGGTAACGCCGGTGGTGGAGTTGGTAGTGCCGCCGGTGAACTTGACCAGCAGGTGACGGACATTCTTCAGTGCAAAGTCGTTATCGTTGCAGCTTTCGTAGCGGACAACGTAGTAACCGGCAGTGGTTTCGGTGTCACCGGAGCCGGTGGTGTAGGGGATAACGGTCATGTCGCCTTCCTTACGCTCCTCGAAGGTGGGCTCGGCATTCTCGTCATCGCTTTCTACCTTGCCAACGATCCAATCAGCAAACAGGGTGCTGATTTCGCTGAACAGAACATCGTCGTAGGGAGTGGTGGTGACCTGGGTCTTGTCCTTGTTGACCTCCAGAGCCTTGACAGCCTCGTTGAAAGCCAGGACATCGGCATATTCGCCTGCGGCCAGCTGCTTTGCTGCCAATTCAGCAGCAATCAGACCGGCGGCCTTTTCAGCATCAGTATAAGTGGTGTTGCCCTTGTCATCGGTGGTGCCGCCCTTGCAGAAGGTTTCAGCCTTCAGATAGCAGGCGACGAAGGTGTAGGAGTTATAATTGTAGGGGGCTTCCTGCTGGTAATTCAGCAATTCCTCTGCAGAGTAGTCCAGAGTCTCGGAATGTGCGGTCAGATAAGAGTTGGCCATGGAAGCAACTTCCAGGTAGTTGCGGTAGCTCTTTTCGCTGGCGCCATTGCCGTACATAGCACGCAGGTAGCCATCGAGATTGTTGTAGCCGTAGTAAGCGGCATACAGCTGCATGGTAGCGATGTTGCTTTCCACGCGCTGACGCTCAGCGTCGCTCATCTGGTGGTTGGCCTTGACAGCCATATCGTACAGTGCGTAAGTGCTCTTGATGGTTTGCTTCACGGACTCCATGAAGTTGTCAGCCCAAGTAGCGCCGGTCTCGTTGTTGATGACCTGCTCGTTCAGGGGCTTGCTGACATCCATGATCAGGGAGATAGCACTGCCGTACTGGTTGATGTAGCTGTTGACGGTGTCGAGGTAGTAGTAATTTACATCAACAGAAGTCAGGGTGTAGTCACCGACAGTAATAGCCTTGGTGTTCTTGTACATCACATTCTTGATGGGGTTGGAAAGAACAGTGCCCACAAAAATGCTGACGACCAGTGCGATGATGATGCAGAAGGTCAGCGTGTAGTTTCTGAGCTTCTTGGCTTCCTTCTTCTCAGCGATCTGGCGCTCGGTCATATACTGCTCTTTACGCAGCTGCTTCTTTTTGGATGAACTCATAAGTATCAATTCCTCTCGTTTTGTCCTAGTGGTATTTGCATGTGAAGGTAGTTTTTCACGCATAGACCAAAGCATTATAACTGATTTTGCTTTTACTTTCAAGTGGCAAAGCAGGAAAATCCCGAAAAAATGAAAAAAGTTTACAATAATTTTTTGTCTTAGGGCATAAAAATAAAAAACATGGGGAGCAAAAGCTCCCCATGCACCCCGCTTTAGCCGTATGCATCCGATTATGACCTGCACAAAATGGCAGGTGGGTTGCCGCTCCCGTCCTTTACTGCTCCCAACATCCACCATCCGTCAAAGCGGGGGCGGGAGGTCTGCAAACCAGAAGGGAAACTAACGTCCCGATTAAAAAATGTGGGTCCAAAAGGACACATTACGCACCAAGCAGGAATATAGTTGTCGCAAATCGCGGAGGGAGGATTACTCCTCGTCTTCCTCTTCCTCGTAAAGCTGATCCATCATCAGCTGGTGTACAGCTTCCAGTTCCTGCTCGTCCTCAATGGCGCACAGGATGCTTTCGCCGTCTTCTTCTACACTCTTGAGAATGGCAATCTCCAGATCTTCCTCTGCGTCCTCAGCGTCAACAGCAGGGATCACAGCCATGTAAGTGCAGCCGTTATACTCCAGTGTAGTGAGGATCTCCAGTTCGTATTCTACGCCGTCCTCGTCGACAATGGTGATGAAATCAGAACCGAAATTTTCAGACATAATACATTCCTCCCGAATGAAGTTTTTACTACCGCTATTTTACTATCTTCCGGCTGTAAAATCAAGTAGAAATCCTTACGAGAATAAATTTTCCAGCAATCTGTCCAAGTCTTCCATGGTGTCGACGCGGATGCCCTGGATCAGCTCCTGCTGTGTTTGCACCGGTAAAACGGAGACGGGGTAGGGGAAAATCTTCCACGGTTCACTTTGACCGTCTTTCCACAATGCAATACGACCGTCCCGGACGCCCAATAAAAAACCCAGCAGCAGGATGCAACAGATGTGATGACACAGTTTCCGTTTTTTCATAGGAGGAACCTCTTTATCATAATATAGTGTTGTATGATAATGTATGCATTTTTGGGAAACCTATTCCCATAAAACCAACCGATGGTGTTTTTTAGGATTATTCATAAATTGGGGCTTTCGTTTTTCGGAAGAATATGATATAATCTTAAGATGAATGTCCATGCCCTGCAGGAGGACCCCGTCGGAGAATTGATAACGGCATTCCCCGTGCCAGCCGACGGAGGTATTGATTTGGACCATAATCATCATCGCAGAGCGAAAGTTTTCAAGGTGATTCGATCCGTATTGAAGGTGACCGCTGTGTCCCTCGGAACGATCATGCTCATTTTTCTCATTGGCGGATTTGTATTTGTCAACATTCTGGCATCCCACCTGCAGGAAAATATACTTCCGCTGGCGCAAGTAAATCTGGATAGTTATGAATTGGAAAAAACATCCTACCTCTATTATTTTGATAAAGAGGGGAATGTCCGGGTTTTACAGCAACTGCATACTTCAACCGACCGACGCTGGGCTTCTTATGAGGAATTGCCCGAAGATCTGATCCATGCCGCCATCGCCATTGAGGATAAGCGCTTTTATGAGCATCAGGGCGTAGACTGGATCACCACAGCCAAAGCATCGCTGAACCTGTTGCTTGGTGGCAATGCCACCTTTGGCGGATCTACCCTGACACAGCAGCTGATCAAGAATCTCTATATGACCACCGATGAAACGGCGGACGATGTCACCGTGCAGCGTAAAGTCGTTGAGATCTTCCGCGCCATTGCCTTTGAAAAGGTCTACGATAAAAAGGTGGTGCTGGAATGGTATATGAACTGCATTTACTTTGGCGACGGATGCAACGGTGTCAAAAGTGCGGCGGAGCATTATTTTGGCAAGCAGCTGCAGGATCTGACCACGGCCGAATGTGCCGCCCTCATTGGCATTACCAATAACCCTTCCTTATATAATCCCTACCGTACTGCGCTGGATAATTTCCGTGGCGAACAGCTCAATGGCCGGCAGCGCAACCGCCGCCGGCAAGAGAGTGTGCTGGGCGCCATGTACGACCAGGGCTGGCTGACCGAAGAAGAATACCTTGCCGCCCTGGAGGAGGAAATGGTGTTCCAAAGCGGTGTGGATAAAGAAGAAGGGGATGAGTCCCGCCAGGTGTATTCCTGGTATGTGGATACTGTTTTGGAGGATGTGGCCAGAGCGTTGGCGCAGCAGGATGGAGTCAGCCAGTGGAATGATACCATCCGCAGCCACTATACAACGCTTATTAGCCGTGCCGGATATCATATCTATACCCCCTATGATCCGCAAGCGCAACTGGCAGTTGACAATGTTTACACCGATCTGTCCCAAATTCCCACCACAAAAAGCAGCCAGCAGCTGCAGTCCGGCATTGTGATTATCGATAATCGCTCCGGAGATGTGGTTGCCATGGCCGGTGGGGTGGGGGAAAAGAAGGATTTTGATGCCTATAACCGGGCGGATGTGCCGCTGCAAATCGGTTCCTCCATTAAACCATTGACCGTTTACGGTCCTGCCTTTGAACGGGGGCTCATCAGTCCCGCAACTGTGGTGGAGGACATGCCTCTGACTTTCCTCTCTGATGGCACACCCTTTCCAAGGAATGATAATAGAACTTATCATTATAAACGCACCGTATGGCGGGGCATCGTATCCTCTGTCAATGCGGTGGCGGTCAATACCCTCAGCCGTCTGGGGTTGCAATCTAGCTATGATTTTGCCCGGGAGGAATGGGGGATTACCACCCTGACCGATCATTTTCAAACCGCTTCCGGTGTTATGTCGGATATAGATTATGCCCCCCTTGCCATGGGTGCCCTGACCCAGGGTATGACCGTTCGCGAGGTGGCCAATGCCTATGCTACTTTTGCTAATCAAGGTGTCTGGCGGCAGGGGAGAACCTTCCTTCTGGTGCTGGATGATGCAGGCAATGTAGTGCTGGATAACCAGCAGGAATCCCGGCGGATATTGAGCGAAAAGACCGTCAACTATATGAACTACTGCCTGGACAGCGCGGTTTCCGTTGGCACCGGTACTGCTGCAGATTTGGAGGCAGAACTGGGAATGGATGTGGCAGGCAAAACCGGCACCACTTCCGGAAACCGAGATCGATATTTTGCCGGATTTACCGGCTACTATACTGCAGCAGTCTGGTGCGGTTACGATCAACCGGAGCAGATTGTGCTGAGCGGAAACACCGCAAACCCTGCTGCAAGACTATGGAAAAAAGTGATGTTGCAGCTGCATAAAGGCCGCGCCACCATACCGCTGTATACCACAGCTGGCATGGAGCAGGTGTCCATTTGCTTAGATTCCGGCAAATTGGCAACCGATAGTTGCTACCGTGATGTCCGCACTGCCGACGGGGTGAACCGTGTGGAGCAGGTGTGGGTCTATAAAAAGGATAAACCCTCCGGTTACTGTGACAAGCATATTCGGGTGGATTACTGTGTGGAGGGGCATGGCGTTGCCAATGAGTACTGCCATAAATTTGCGCAGATCGGCGCCCTGAAACTGGAAACCAAAGCCTTGCTCAAGACAAGTCAAAGTCAGATCAATGCTTTGCTTAAAGTGAAGGATAAGGGACTGGCTTCTGATTATCTGCGGAATGACTATATTTATTTAATTGATAAATATGGTGCGGCCACACCTTTCTATGGCATTACCGGAAAGATTAATCAAGGTCTGCAATTGCCTTACGAAGTCTGCCGCATCCACACCGAGCAAAGTTGGCAGGATTATCAGGTGCCTCCGGAAACGACAGCGCCTATGGTTCCAACCCAACCCCCGACTACTGGTACAACGGAACCAACTCCGCCGCCCAGCACTGTGGAGCCGACCACACAACCGATGCCTACAGCGGAGACTACTGTGCCTCCTCCAACAACGGAGGCCACTACGCTTCCTCCAACAACGGAGAATACCGAGCCAATCCCAACACCAACGGCTGAACCTCAGCCGACTGAAACCGAACCAAGCATAGATGAAGATATAGAAACAGTGAGGTAAATTTTATGTGGATTTCTGACGGATGGAAAGAATATGAGGTGCTTGACACCTCCAATGGTGAGCGTTTGGAGCGCTGGGGAAAGTATATTCTGGTGCGTCCCGATCCCCAGGTCATCTGGAATACCCCCCATATTGACCCCAACTGGAAAAAATACGATGCCCGCTATGTCCGCTCCAATACCGGCGGCGGACATTGGACGGATCATAACCTGCCGGAGCGTTGGCAGGTGCGGTATAAGGATTACTTGACTTTCAATGTCAAGCCGATGAATTTCAAGCACACCGGTGTTTTCCCGGAGCAGGCTGCTAACTGGGATTTCATTCGAGAGAAATGTGCCAATGCCGGCCGTCCCGTGCGTGTGCTGAATCTGTTCGCCTATTCCGGCGGTGCCACTTTGGCGGCCGCCGCCGGTGGCGCGGAGGTATTCCATGTGGATGCCTCCAAGGGCATGGTGGCTTGGGCAAAGGAAAATGCCCAGTCCTCCGGTCTTGCTGATCGCCCCATCCATTGGATCGTGGACGATTGCGCCAAGTTCATCCAGCGTGAGATCCGCCGTGGCCGCCGTTATGACGGCATCATCATGGATCCTCCCAGCTATGGCCGTGGCCCCAGCGGTGAGATCTGGAAAATGGAAACCAGCTTCTATCCCTTCCTGCTGGAAGTGGCCAAGCTGCTTTCCGATGATCCGCTGTTTGTGATCATCAATTCTTACACCACCGGTCTTGCGCCTTCTGCCGTGGGCTATGCTGCCGATACCGCATTCCCCGGTGGACATACTGCCGTGGGTGAGGTGGGCCTGCCGGTCAAATCCACCGGATATGTGCTGCCTTGCGGTGCGACCGGTCGTTGGACACCTGATAAATAAGTGTTTGCCCATCGCATTTTTCGATGCGGCCTTTAGGAGTGAAGTACATTGAGTGAAGCAATTCGTGTTGAACACTTGAATTATGCCTATCCCGGTCTTGATAACGAGCCCGGTGTTGCGGTGTTTACAGATTTGAGTTTGACCATTGAAGAGGGGACTTTTGTCGCCATCCTTGGCAGCAACGGCTGCGGAAAATCCACCTTGGCTAAGCATTTTAATTCAATTTTGCTGCCCTGCGGCGGTAAAGTGTATGTTTCCGGTTTGGATACCTCCGATGAGGAGCTGCTGATTCGTGTCCGCCGTAATGTGGGCATGGTGTTCCAGAATCCGGATAATCAGATCGTTGCCAATGTGGTAGAAGAGGATGTGGCCTTCGGCCCGGAAAATCTGGGCATTTCCAGCCCCGAGATCCGCAGAAGGGTGGAATCCGCCTTGA
>JAGCMI010000144.1 GCA_017646545.1 Oscillospiraceae bacterium
ATGCAGGAGCGGGGCTTTGAGATCGCATCCATGAACTGGATTAAGGCCTATGATGCGTTTTATGTGCAGGCGCTGGAAGAATACCGCATCGAAAAGCGCAAGCGCATCAATCTGCTGAAGCCCAAGTCCATTATGAGCATGCTCTTTGACAATTTCCGTCTGCCCTGCGGCCCGGAAATCAGTGATGCGGATGTGACCGGCAGCGATACCGATACCTGCGTGTATGTTCTCAGCCGTCAGGCAGGTGAGGGCGGTGACCGTCGGGCGGAAAAGGGTGATTATTACATCACCGATGAAGAGTATAAGGCCATTTCCTTCTGCGCCAAGAATTATGCCAATTTTGTGCTGCTCGTCAACTGCGGCAGCAGCATGGACATGGGTTTTGCGGAAGAAATTCAGGGCATCAATGCCATTGTCTACATTTGCCAGCCCGGTTCTCAGGGCGGTTTGGCGGTGGCAGACCTGCTGTCCGGTGCGGTGTGCCCCAGCGGTAAACTGACCGATACTTGGGCAAAGAAGTATGAGGACATTCCCTTTGCCAATGAGTACGGTCACCGCAACGGTGATTTGCAGCAGGAATATTACAAGGAAGGCATCTTTGTGGGCTACCGCTATTTTGATTCCTTCGGTGTGGAGCCTGCCTATCCCTTTGGCTTTGGCCTGAGCTATACCAGCTTTGATGTGAAGTTTGCTTCCGCCAAAATGGACGGCAGCAGCATCACGGTGATGGCGGATGTGGAAAATGTCGGTGCTGTTTCCGGTAAGGAAGTGGCGCAGCTGTATCTGTCCGCGCCCCAAGGCGCTTTGGGTAAGGAATATCAGTCCTTGGCAGCCTTTGCAAAGACCGATCTTTTAGCACCCGGTGAAAAGCAGCAGCTGCATCTGGAATTTGACCTTCGCGCCATGGCCAGTTACCGGGAAAGCGACAATGTTTATGTTCTGGAGCAGGGCGAATATATCCTGCGTCTGGGTAATTCCTCCCGTGATACCGCTGCTGTGGCGGTGGTGGATCTGCCGCAGGAGATCATCGTGTCCCGTCATCTGGGTATTTGCCCGGTGCAAAGCCCCTTGCAGGAACTGCAGTGCCCTCAGCGGGAGCAGGAGAATACCGAAAAACTGTACCGTTTGACCGCAGATGTTGCCGCATTCCATACCGCAGACTACACCAAGTCCGTGGAGCCTGCCAAGAATGAACGGGTGGAAGCATTCCTGGACACCCTCACCGATAAGGAAATAGTGGACATCGTGGTGGGCATCGGTCAGGTGGGCGGCAATCGCCGCTTCGTTCTGCCCGGCTCCGTGGGCAACACCACCGGTAAGTTCTGGGATCGCGGTCTTGCCAATGTGGCGCTGTGCGATGGCCCTGCGGGTCTGCGTGTCAGCCGTCACAGCACCATCGGCAAGCGGGGTAATATCCGCTTGGTGGAAGTGACGCTGTCCGTCTATTCCTATATTCCCAAGTTCGTCCGCAAGGTGCTGATGGGCAATCCGGAGAAGGAGCAGTCCATTTATCAGTATGCCACCGCATTCCCGGTGACCAATGCCTTGGCCCAGAGCTGGAATGCAGCGCTGTTGCAGAAGGTGGGCACAGCCATCGCCCGGGAGATGGAGGAGTTTGGCTGTACTTACTGGCTGGCTCCTGCGGTGAATATCCATCGCAATCCCCTCTGCGGCCGTAATTTTGAGTATTTCTCCGAAGACCCCCGCTTGACGGGTCTGCTGGCCACCGCTTTGACCAAGGGCGTCCAGTCCCAGCCGGGATATTATGCCACGGTGAAGCATTTTGCCTGCAACAATCAGGAGGATAACCGCAATTTCATGTCCAGCAATCTAAGCCAGCGCGCCCTGCGTGAAATCTATCTGCGGGCCTTTGAGCCGGTGGTGCGCGATGGCAAGGCCAAGGCGGTGATGACCTCTTATAACAAACTCAACGGTGTCTATACCCCCAATAGCCGTGATCTGTGCACCGTGGTGCTGCGGCAGGAGTGGGGTTTTGACGGCGTGGTAATGACCGACTGGTATTCTACCAATCCCCGTCAGGGCGACAATGCGCTGGCCATTGCCGCAGGTAACGATCTCATCATGCCCGGCGGCGGATATTTCAAGAAGCAGATTCTCAAGGGGCTGCGCAGCGGCAAGGTAAGCCGCCAGCAGCTGCGTCAGTGCTGCGGCAATGTGGTGCAGGCCATCTTCGACAGCCCCACCCAGCGGGAATACATCGGATAAACATAACGGAGGATCCCTTATGAAAAACAATGGTGGAGAAGGACTTTATAAATTCCTTTGGCATCTGCTGCGCAAGCCCTTTGAGTGGATTTTTGCCTTCAAACACGATAGTGACCGGGAGGATGTTCCTACCCTGATCATCAGCAATCATGTAACCAATTACGACCCCATTCTGGTGGCATTCAGCTTCCCGGGGCGGAGATTTCACTTCGTCGCCAGCGAGCATCTGTTCCGTATGGGCTTTATTTCCAAGGTGCTGAATTATTTGTTCCAGCCCATTGCCCGACGCAAGGGCGTCAGCGGCGGTGACACCGCCATGGCCATCCTGCGAAAGCTGAAAGAGGGCAAGACGGTGGGTCTGTTTGCCGAGGGTGAAACCACTTGGGACGGTAAAACCGGCTCCGTGGTATCTGCCACCGGCCGTATGGCGAAGATGAGCGGCTGCCGTCTGGTGACCTACCGCTTAGAGGGCGGATATTTCACCGCGCCCCGGTGGGGCAAGGGCATCCGCAGAGGCCGTATGTATGGCCGCATTGTGGGTGTGTATTCCCCGCAGGAGCTGAAGGCCATGACCAAGGAGCAGGTGCAGGCGGTCATTGAGCGGGATATTTACGAAGATGCCCATGCCCGTCAGCTGGAAAATCCCGTGGCCTACGGCAAGCGCCGCAGAGCAGAGCGTCTGGAGTCGCTGCTGTTCCAGTGCCCGTCCTGCCGCAAATTCGGTAAACTGACCAGCCGAGGCAATTACCTGCACTGCAGCTGCGGTGAAAAATGGGAATACACCGCTTTTGGTACCTTTGAGCCGGCTGCGCCCTTTGAGAATGTGGCCCAGTGGGATGCATGGCAGCAGGAATCCTTGGGTGCGGAGCAATTGCCCCGTTTCCGGGAAAAGGGAGCGACACTCTACCAGCTGGATACAGAGCATGGTCAGCAGCTGCTGGGCAAGGGAGATCTGGTGCTGAAGGAAGATGTGCTTAGCTGTGCGGGGCATGATTTTGCCATGGCGGAAATTTCCACCATGGCATTGGTCACCGCCCGTCGGGTGCTCTTTACTGTGGGCAACAGCTACTATGAAGCAGTGATGGACGAGGCTTGCTGCCTGCGCAAGTATCTGCTGCGCTGGCAAAAGCTCTCCAGAGTGACGGAGCCAAGTGTATAAAACAGGAGCCGGGTGTGCGTTGCACACCCGGCATTTGCATAAAAGAAGGGCACGGCTTTCGCCGTGCCCTTTGTGTATAGAATTAAGCCAGGTAGATGGCCTTGCAAGCCAGGTAGGTGGAGTAGCAGTCCAGCTTGGAAACCACTTCGATGGGAGCGTGCATAGCGATGACGGGAACACCGGCATCCACAGTCACGATGTTGCGGTTTGCCATGTAAGCAGCCACAGTGCCGCCGCCGCCCTGGTCAACCTTGCCCAGAGTAGCGATCTGCCAGATAACGCCTGCGTTATCCAGAGTGGTGCGGACATGAGCCATAGCCTCAGCGGAAGCGTCGGAAGCGCCGCCCTTACCGCGGGAGCCGGTGTACTTGCAGATGGCAACGCCATAGTTCAGCTGAGAGTTGTTGCGACGGTCACCGACTTCGGGGAAGTTGGGATCGTGCGCATTGGAAACGTCAGCGGACAGGCAGAAGGAGTTCTGGAAGCAGTGATACATGTTGACACCCTGAGCGTCGCACATGATGCCCATGAAGTACTCGAACACTTCGCTCTGCATACCGGAAATACCAACGGAGCCGATCTCTTCCTTGTCAGCCAGAACGCAGACAGCGGTCTTTTCGGGCACATCGATGTTGAACAGAGCTTCCATCTCAGCGTAAGCGCAGACGCGGTCGTCGTGGCCGTAAGCGCCGATCAGGCTGCGGTCCAGACCCACCTCGCGGCAGCGGCCGGCGGGGACGATGTTCAGCTCAGCGGACTGGAAGTCGGCCTCGATGATGCCGTACTTCTCGTTGAGGATCTTCATAACATGCAGCTTGGTCAGGTCGCTGCCTTCGCCTTCCAGAGGCTCGGAAGCCAGCATCACATTCAGCTGCTCACCGGCAACGATGTGACCGGCGGTCTTGGACATCTGATCGCCAGCCAGGTGGGGCAGCAGATCGGAGATGTACAGAACGGGATCGTTGTCGTCCTCACCGATGGTGATGGTGACGGAGGAGCCGTCCTTCTTGCAGACAACACCGTGCAGAGCCAGAGGGATGGCCAGCCACTGATACTTCTTGATGCCGCCGTAGTAGTGGGTCTTGAAGTAAGCGATTTCGGAATCCTCGTACAGGGGGTTGGGCTTCAGGTCCATGCGGGGGGAGTCCACATGAGCGGCGCAGATGTTGGCACCAGCGCTCAGGGGCTGCTTACCAACGACGGCCAGCATGATGCTCTTGCCGCGGTTGTTCAGGTAGAACTTGTCACCGGGCTTGGCGTCCATACCGGGCTTCAGCTCCACAAAGCCACGGGCCTCAGCGGCCTTGACGGCCCAAGTGGTGGCCTCGCGCTCGGTCTTGGCAGCATCCATAAAGTCCATGTAATTGCGGCAGTAGGTTTCCATTTCAGCGCGCTGTTCAGCGGTGATACGGGTGAAACCATTCTTGTCCTTTCTCAGCAGGCTGGTGCGCAGTTCTTCGATGTTCATTGGGATGTTCCTCCATTCAAATTCAGTATGGGAGCTGGGGTTGCTCCCTAAATTACATTGGAAACGGGGCGGAGAGAAAACCTCTTGCACAACCCCACCTTACATTATACCGAACTCAGACAAAAAAGCAAGACATTTTGTCTTAAATGCACAGACATCTCCATTATTTTCCAGTGTATGACCGCACAATGCTGAGAATTCCTCGTTGGAGCGCTGGGCTTCGATGCGCTTGCGGGCATAATCCTGAGTGATGCCGTCGCGTTTCATCAGCCGCTGGACGCGATCCTCCGTAGGAGCGGTGACGGCAACGGTGATATCACAAAGATCGGCAAGACCGCCTTCAAACAAGGCGATGGCATCGATGGCCGCCAGACGGGGAGCGGCAGAAAGTTGCCGCAAAACTTCGGCTTTCACAGCGCGATGGGTGATTTTATTCAGGTCGGACAGGGCACTTTCGTCTGAAAAGACGATATTTCCCAACTTTTTTCGCTGCAACACACCTTCTTCCACCACACCGGGGAAACGATGTTCAATGGCGCAGAGCAGGGCGGCATCTTCCGTAAGAAGCCGATGGTAAATGGCATCGCAGTCCAAAATCAGACCGCCTTTTTCTTCGATACAGCCAAGCAGGGTGGTTTTGCCGCAGCCGCTGCCGCCGGTGATGCCAATGACAAAATTTTTACTGTCCATGGTGCCTCCCTTTTGTAAATTTCAGTTTGTGGGGCTGATTGCCTAATTAGGAATGAGGAATGAGGAGTTAGGAATTGCCTAGAAAACATACTGGTGTTTGTTTATTCAAATTCCTAATTCCTAATCTCTAATTCCTAATTCACCGAGCGATAAGCTGCAATTTGCAGATAACTTAGTTTTCCGCTTCTGCATCCACGATGTGGAATCCTGCGGCCTTGTTCAGCCGGTTCTGCACCGCATAGGCCACACCGCCGCCCACGGGGCAACGGGCATAGACCCGACGGATGCCGGACTCGTCCAACTGCCGCAGGGCGGCAAAGAGACCGGCAGAGAGGGTTTCCACCTTCTCCTCCCGGCCATAGGCCAGGGGCGCGCAATCGGCATACAGCTGCAATTCTTCCTCAAAACACAGCACCCGGTCGCCCTCTTCAAAATGGGCATGGATATAGCCGCTGGCGGCATCCCGGCTGCCGGAAACGATGATGATCTGGCAATCGGGGGCATAGTGCTTATACTTCATACCGGGGGCTTTGACCACAGCATCGTGATTGACCTGAGCGGTGACCGCCTTGTCCACCACCAGATCTCCCAGCACTTCCAAAAGCTGCTCCGGGGTGATTCCACCGGGGCGCAGCAAACGGGGGCGCTCCTCCGTCAAGTCCACAATGGTGGACTCCACACCCACCCGGCAGGCGCCGTCATCCACAATGGCCTGGATGCGGCCGTTGTGGTCGTGCAGCACATGTTCTGCGGTGGTGGTGGAGGGCTTGCCGGAAATGTTGGCGCTGGGGGCAGCCAGGGGTACACCGGCCAGACGGATGATCTGCCGGGTGATGGCATTGTCAGGGCAGCGGACAGCCACGGTGGAAAGACCGCCCGTGGTGCGCTTGGGCACGATGTCTTTGGCGGGCAGCACCATGGTCAGCGGACCCGGCCAGAATTTTTCTGCCAGGCGCCAGGCGCTTTCCGGAATGCTGTGACACAGATTTTGGATGTCCGATGCGTCAGCGATGTGCAAAATCAACGGATTGTCCTGAGGGCGACCCTTGGCAATAAAAATATTGGCCACGGCAGCTTCATTCAGACCGTTGGCACCCAGACCGTAAACGGTTTCCGTGGGGATGGCCACAAGACCGCCGTTTTGGATGATTTGAGCGGCGGTTTCAGCGGTGCCGGGGGCATTTGCGGATAAAAATAAGGTTTCCATGCGGATACCTCCTAATGTCAATAGTGGGGGTAGATGATAGTTCCCAAAAAGCATGGGCAGCCGGTGTCGGCTGCCCATCGGTGTTTGATTATTCGGTGGGCTGATTTGCTGCCTCGATGATCTTGACGAACTTCTCGGGCACCAGGGAAGCGCCGCCGATCAGACCGCCGTCGATATCGGGCTGAGCCAGCAGCTCGTAAGCGTTCTTCTCGTTCATGCTGCCGCCGTACAGAATGGAGATGGCACGGGCATTCTTGGAGGAATACAGCTTGCGCACCACGCTGCGGATGTGCTCGCAAACTTCCTCAGCCTGCTCGGGGGTAGCGGTACGGCCGGTGCCGATGGCCCAGATGGGCTCGTAGGCGATGACGACCTTACGGATCTTCTCTTCGGAAACATTCTGCAGACCCAGCTTGATCTGCATAGCGATCCACTCGGTGGTGATGCCAGCCTCACGCTGCTCCAGGCTCTCGCCGCAGCACATGATGGGGATCAGGCCCGCTTCCAGAGCGGCCAGGACCTTGGCGTTCACATCGGCGTCGGTCTCGCCGAACATCTCACGGCGCTCGCTGTGGCCGATGATAACATACTTACAGCCGGCATCGGTGAGCATATTGGCAGCCAGCTCGCCGGTGTAGGCACCGCTTGCGTTGGGGTTCA
>JAGCMI010000145.1 GCA_017646545.1 Oscillospiraceae bacterium
AAATTCTCAGTAACGCTATCGACGAAGCCAGAGAGGGTCACGGTGATACCATTATCGTCACCCGCTACGAAGATCTTTCTGTAGAAGTGGAGGACTTTGGCCGCGGCTGCCCCGTGGACTGGAACGAAAAGGAAAAGCGCTTTAACTGGCAACTGGTGTTCTGCGAGATGTATGCCGGTGGCAACTATGGCGAAAATGGTGAGAACTATGAATATTCCCTGGGACTAAACGGCCTTGGCTCCTGCGCCACCCAGTATGCTTCTGAATTCTTTGATGCCACCATCCGCCGTGATGGCTTCCGCTATGATCTTCATTTTGAAAAAGGCCGCAACATTGGTGGCCTGACCAAGGAACCTACTGACCGTGGCCGTAAAACCGGCTCCCGTTTCCATTGGCGTCCTGACAAGCAGGTCTTTACCGACATCAATATTCCCGTGGAGTACTACCGGGATGTGCTGCGTCGCCAGGCGGTGGTCAACAAGGGTATCACCTTTAAGTTCCGCAATCAGGTAGGTCGGAAATTTGAAGAGGAAGAGTTCTGCTATGCCGACGGCATCAAGCAGTATATTGAGGAAATGGTAGGGGACAATGCCTTCACCATGCCCGTATTCTGGGAAACGGAGCGCCGTGGCCGGGACGCGGAGAACCGCCCGGAAATGAAGCTGAAGATCACCGCTTCCTTCTGCTTCTCCAAGCAGCTTGGTCATATTGAGTATTACCATAACTCTTCCTGGCTGGAATATGGCGGCAGCCCCGATCGCGCCGTTCGTTCCGGCTTTACCGCAGCCTTTGACAAGTACCTGCGGGACAATAACAAATACAATAAGACCGAAAACAGTAAAATCATTTTCCAGGACATTCAAGATAGCTTGGTCATGGTAACCAACTGTTTCTCCACCATCGGTTGCTTCGAGAATCAGACCAAGAAATCTGTCAACTCCAAGTTTACACAGGAGGCCATGACTGCCTTCTTTAAGGAGCAGCTGCAGGTTTGGTTCATTGAGAATAAGCAGGAAGCAGACCGTGCTGCCGAGCAGGTGCTGATCAATAAGCGGGCAAGAGAGTCCGCTGAAAAGACCAAGTCCAGCATCAAAAAGAACCTTTCTGCCAAGGTGGATATTGCCAACCGTGTGCAGAAGTTTGTGGATTGCCGCAGCAAGGATGTTTCTGTCCGTGAGCTGTATATCGTCGAGGGTGACTCCGCATTGGGCAGCGTCAAACTCTCCAGAGATGCAGAGTTCCAGGGCATCATGCCCGTCCGCGGTAAGATTCTTAACTGTCTGAAGGCGGACTATAATAAGATCTTCGCCAGCCCCATCATCACAGATCTGATGAAAGTTTTGGGCTGCGGTGTGGAGATCCAGGGCAAGAAAGCCAAGGACTTAAGTTCCTTCGATATTGATAATCTTCGCTGGAATAAGGTGGTCATCTGTACCGATGCGGATGTGGACGGTTTCCAGATTCGTACTCTGATTTTGACCATGCTTTACCGTTTGTGCCCCACCCTGATTCGGGACGGCTATGTGTATATCGCGGAATCTCCGCTGTTTGAAATCACCTGCAAGGATAAAACCTGGTTTGCCTATAATGAGCAGGAAAAGGTAAAGATCCTCAAAGAACTGGAAGGGAAGAAGGTCACCATCCAGCGCTCCAAAGGTTTGGGCGAGAACGATCCCGAGATGATGTGGATGACCACCATGAATCCTGAAACCCGTCGTCTTATCAAGGTCATGCCTGAGGAGGCGGAGCGTACTGCCCACTATTTTGATGTGCTGCTGGGCGATGCGCTGAACGATCGTAAGAATTTCATTGCCGAAAACGGTGCAAAGTATCTGGAACTGGCAGACATCTCTTAAAAGGAGCCAATTATGGCAAAGAAGAAAAAAGACGAGCAACTGAATAAAAAGAAAGTGGATACTTCCGGTATCGTTGGTCTTGTGGGCTCTACCACGGAGCAGGCCATTTCCGAAACGCTGGAAGTCAACTACATGCCCTATGCCATGTCCGTCATCGTATCCCGTGCCATTCCGGAGATCGACGGTTTTAAGCCTTCCCACCGGAAGCTGCTGTATACCATGTACAAGATGGGCCTGCTCACCGGCAGCCGCACCAAGTCTGCCAACATCGTCGGTCAGACCATGCGCCTGAACCCCCACGGCGATGCCGCCATTTATGAAACCATGGTTCGTTTGGCCAAGGGTAATGAAACCCTGCTGCATCCCTTCGTGGATTCCAAGGGTAACTTCGGTAAGGTCTATTCCCGTGATATGGCTTATGCGGCATCCCGTTATACCGAGGCTAAGCTGGATAGCTTTGCGGCCGAGATCTTTAAGGATATTGATTCCGATACGGTGGACATGGTGGATAACTACGATGCCACCATGAAAGAGCCGGCATTGCTGCCCACCACATTTCCCAATGTGCTGGTTTCTGCGAACCAGGGTATTGCTGTTGGTATGGCATCGAATATCTGTTCCTTTAATTTGAAGGAGATCTGTGATACCACCATCGCCCTCATGGACAATCCGGACCATGACATCGTGGAGACTTTGCCCGGCCCGGACTTTTCCACCGGCGCAGAACTTCTCTACGATGACGCTACTACCCGTGAGATCTACTCCACCGGCCGCGGAAGCTTCAAACTCCGTGCTAAGTGGCGCTATTTGAAGGAAGGCAATCTCATTGAGATCTATGAGATCCCTTATACCACCGCTTCTGAAGTCATTATGGACAAGGTGGCGGAGCTGATCAAAGTCGGTAAGATCAAAGAGATCAACGATATGCGTGACGAAACGGATCTGGGCGGCTTGAAGCTGACCATCGACCTTAAGCGTGGTGTGGATCCGGAAAAGCTGATGCAGAAACTCTATCGCCTCACGCCTTTGCAGGACAGTTTCCCTTGTAACTTCAACATCCTCATTGCCGGCATGCCCCGGGTCATGGGTGTGGGCGAAATTTTGGAGGAGTGGACTGCCTGGCGTATCGACTGCATCAAGCGCCGTCTGTTCTTCCAGATTCAGAAGAAGGAAGACCGCCTGCACCTGCTGAAGGGTTTGGATCGAATCCTGCTGGATATCGATAAGGCCATCCGCGTCATTCGAGAAACGGAAATGGACAGTGAAGTGGTCCCTAATTTGATGATCGAGTTCGGCATTGACGAGATTCAGGCGAATTTCGTGGCAGAAATCAAACTGCGCAACATCAACAAGGAATACATCCTCAAGCAGACCAAGGCCATCTCCGACCTGGAGAAGGAAATTGCACAGCTGCGTGATATTCTGGGCAGCCACAGAAAGCTGCAGAATGTCATTAAGCAGGAGTTGAAAGCGGTTTCTGAAAAATA
>JAGCMI010000146.1 GCA_017646545.1 Oscillospiraceae bacterium
AGCATCCTAACACCCCAACTGGCCATCAATGCGGCAGAAACCGCCATGAATTTTCTGCGCCCCACCCGTCCCCGCTGCCCCCACATGGGCTGCGCGCTGAAATGGAACAGCGCAGAGCGCAGCTGGGATTGCAGCTGCCACGGCTCCCGTTTTGCAGAAGACGGCACGCTGATCAATAACCCGGCACAGCGGGAGATACGAAAGCCCTAGCTGCCATATATCCTTTCTCAAGGTCTGAATTTTCTCGTTGAAATCATTGGAAAACATGATATAATAGTGCTATAGAATGTCCCTTTCCAAGCAAAAAACAACAAGGAAGATGATGCTTTATGGCTAGGAAGAAATTTTCTCTCTCCACCACACAGATCGTCCTGCTCTCGTTTCTCATTACCATATTCGCCGGAAGTATACTGCTGGCGCTACCCATTAGCGCTGCGGACGGCACACCGGCACCCTATATTGACGCACTATTTACCGCCACCACCGCCACCTGCGTTACCGGTTTGGTCACTGTACCAACTGTTTCCACCTGGAGTACCTTTGGCCATGTGGTGATTCTGTTGCTGATTCAGATTGGCGGCCTGGGCATCGTGACCATCATGTCCGGTGTGATGATGCTGCTCAACCGTAAAATGGGTATCGGAGACCGGCTGTTGATTCAAGATGCCTTCAATCTGAACACCATGTCCGGCTTGGGAAAATTTATAAAAAATGTACTTTCCGGTACTTTGGCCATGGAGTTGGCCGGCGCGCTGCTTTATATGACGGTATTTGTCCCGGAATTTGGTCTCCGGGGCATCTGGATCTCCGTGTTTAATTCCGTTTCCGCCTTCTGCAATGCCGGCATCGACATCATCGGATCCAACAGCCTATGCAACTATGCCACTCATCCGCTAATCAACCTGACCACCTGTTTGCTTATCATTTTGGGCGGTCTTGGCTATATTGTTTGGTGGGATGTGCTGCGTGTTCTGCAGACCCGTACCCGGCGCAACCATAAATTTTTCCGCCATCTGACCCTGCACAGCAAGATTGCTATCACAGCCACCATCGTGCTGATTTTTTCCGGTGCCCTGGCAATGTTGCTGCTGGAATACAACAATCCCCTGAGCATCGGCAATATGTCCCTGTTTGACAAGATTCAGGTAGCTTTTTTTCAGTCCGTCACCACCCGCACTGCCGGTTTCGCCAGCATTCCGCAGGAAAACCTAACCACTGCCGGTGCATTGACCTCGCTGATTTTGATGTTCATTGGCGGATCCCCCGTAGGCACTGCCGGCGGTGTTAAAACTGTCACCGTAATCACCCTGCTCTGCTCTGCTTTGGCCACCATTCGGGGCAGAAAATACGCCTCCCTTTTCCACCGCACCGTTTCCGTCGCGTCCATCCGCAAGGCTGTTGCTGTCGTCAGTGCCTTTATGGCGATCCTGCTGACTTCCACCATCCTGCTGGCCACTTGTACGGATGCCCCCGCTCTGGACATTCTCTATGAATCAGTCAGCGCCACGGCAACCGTAGGCCTGTCGCGAAATCTGACCGCCACTTTGAACATGTGGGGCAAGCTTGTAATTATCGTGACCATGTATTTGGGCCGTGTTGGTCCCATCTCTCTTGCCGTGGCACTGGGCAGCAAAAGTGAAAGTCAAAATCTGGTATCTGACCCCCCGGAAGAAATCTGTATCGGTTAGAGGAGAAATACTATGCAAAAGAAGAAAACCTACGCTGTTTTTGGCCTTGGCCGCTATGGTACCGCCGTTGCGCGAGAGTTGATCGACAACGGAATGGAAGTCATTGCCGTGGATATGGACCAAAAAACCGTCACCGAAGCTGCCGCCTACCTGCCGGTATGCAAATGCGCTGACATCACCGATGCTGAGGTCATTGATCGGCTCGGCATCGCCAATATTGATACTGTTATCATCAGCATGGCCGGTAATCTGGAGGCCAGCGTCATGGCCGTTACATTGTGCAAAGAAGCCGGCGTAAGTACCGTCATCGCCAAATGTGCCAACGAAATGCATCAGAAAATTTTGCTGCGGGTCGGTGCAGATAAGGTAGTCTTTCCGGAAAACGAATCCGGTATCCGTCTGGCCAAAAGCCTCCTCAGCTCCGGCTTTATTGACATGATCTCTCTGTCAAAGGATGTGTCCATGGTAGAGGTGGATGTGAAGGACGAATGGGTTGGTAAAAATCTGATTGATCTGAATCTCCGCAAAAAATATGGCTTCAACATCGTAGCCATCCGCATCGGTCAGCAAGTCAGCGTCAGCATTGACCCTCAACAGCCCCTACAAAAGGACATGACCCTGATCGTCATTGCCCACACAGCCAAGCTGTCCCGGCTGTGACCCTATCGGTTATAAAAATGAAGGAGGAACCCAACGGGGCTCCTCCCTCTTTTTATGGGGTAAAATCGCAATTCCAAGCATCACTCCAGCGATCCCTTTTCCAGCAGATCGGCATACACACCGCCGAAACGCTCCAACTCTGCCACCAAAAATCCTGCCATGCGAACTGCACCCTCTGCTTTCAGATGGGTGTTGTCCTTGGGCCAGACGAAGAAAGGTTTGGAGTTTTCATCCCCAAGTTCCTTCAAAAACGCTTCCGTCAGGGCGGTCAAATCCGCCACCGGCACATCTTCTTCCACTCCCACCTGCCGCACCGCCTCGGGATACACTCCATGGCTGCCAGGTTTGAATTGACCGTTTTCGTCAAACAGCCGCCGGGCAATGGGGGTGATCAACACCGGATATGCCCCCCTCTTTCTGGCTTCATTGATAAAATAGCGCAGATTGTCCCGGAAAGAGCCATTGGGGTCCGTGTGCCGGGCCGGGTCGTCCTTTTCATCATTATGGCCAAACTGGATCAGCAGGAAATCTCCTGGCTCCATCCCATACTGGGCAGGGGCAAACAAGCCCTCATCCAGAAAAGATTTGGTGCTGCGACCATTTTTTGCCAGGGAAATGACCTGCGTATCGTCTTTTAAATATAGTGGCAGACCTTGGGACATGCCGGTTTGGGGATAGGTGTGGATCTTATTGATGGCAACGGTACTGTCACCAATGTAATAAATCTTCTTCATAATTTTCTCCCGTTCCAGTCTTTTCTTATATTTTTATTATATCCTGCACCACAAATCACCGCAAGTCTTTTTCTATTGCCAAATGTATAAAAATATGGTATAATATTAGAAATATTGATCAAAAAGACTAACCGCCAACAAGGAGGTTTTTCCATGAATATCATTATTGCCGGCAACGGCAAAGTAGGCAGTTCTCTGGCGCGACGTCTGTCCGAAGAGGGCTATAATTTGACTTTGATCGACTCTAATGCCGATGTGCTTTCCGATGTGTGCGAGGATTGCGATGTCATCGGTGTGGAGGGAAACTGCGCCTCCATGCCCGTGCTGCAGCAGGCCGGTGTGGAAGATGCGGATCTTCTGATTGCTGCCACCAGCCAGGACGAAGTGAACCTGCTGTGCTGCACCACCGCCCACGGCTTAAACCCCCGGCTGCATACCATCGGCCGTATCCGCAACCCGGAATACACCCAGCAGATTTATGCTATGCGGGATGTGTTTGCGCTGTCGCTTTCCGTCAATCCGGAGAAGCAGGCCGCCAGAGAAATTGAGAGCCTGCTGCGCTTCCCCGGCTTTTTGCAGCGGGATACTTTCGCCAAAGGCCGTACCGCCATTGTGGAACTGCGGGTGGATCGGGACAGCCGCCTGCGCAATGTATCTTTGAACACCCTCAACAGCATCGTCAAGTGCAGAGTGCTGGTCTGCGCCGTTCTGCGGGACGGGGATGCCATCACCCCCGGCGGTACATTCGTGCTGCAGGAGGGCGACCGGGTATTCGTCACCGCCCCCACCGCCAATCTCTCCACGCTGCTGAAGAATTTGAACATTCTCACCCGTAAAGTCCGCAAGGTGCTGCTGTGCGGCGGCGGACGAATCAGCCAATATCTGGCTGAGCAGCTGTGCAAGGATGGCATTTCTGTATCCTTGATAGAGGTGGATTATAACCGCTGTGTGCAGTTGGCTTCCGCCCTGCCGGATGCCACCATCATCCACGGTGATGCCACGGATAAATCTTTGCTGGAAGAGCATGGTCTGGGCAACTGTGATGCCCTGATCTCCCTGACCGATACGGACGAGCTGAATATGATCATCTCCCTGTATGCCAACACCCGTGGCGTTCCTCAGGTCATCACCAAGCTGGGACATCCGGAAAACCGCAGCATCAGCAACAATCTGGCGCTGGGCAGTGTCATCTCCCCCAGAGAACTGTGCTGCGATACCATCGTTCGTTATGTCCGCGCCATGAGTAACCTCAGCGGCACCGCAGAAAGCGTCCACACCATTGCTGGTGGACAGGTCGAAGCGGTAGAATTCCGGGTGGACGAGCACACCCAGAATCTGGGCACCCCGCTGAAAAACATTCGGCTCCGGGAGGGTGTGCTGCTGGTGAGCATCACACACGGCTCCGTCACCGAGATTCCCAGCGGTAATTCCGCCTTCCTGGAGGGCGACACTATCGTGGCTGTCACCAGCCGACGGGGTTCTCTGCGGCAGATCAACGATATCTTCGCATAAGAGGGCCGGCCTATGAATTATAAAATGATGGGCCGTTTCATGGGCAATATTCTGCTGGTGGAAGCGCTGTTCATGCTACCCGCCGGAATCATCAGCCTATGCTACGGTGAAGTAAATACCATGTGGAGCTTTTTGGCATCCGCAGCCATCACATTGGCAGTATCGCTCATCCTGCGGCTGCTTTGCAAAGGCGCTCCCAGCGCTTTCTACGCAAAAGAAGGTCTTGTATGTGTGGGCTTAAGCTGGATCGCCATGAGTTTATTTGGCTGCCTTCCCTTCTGGCTTTCCAAGGAAATTCCCCTGTTTATCGATGCTTTCTTTGAAATCGTATCCGGCTTCACCACCACCGGTTCTTCCATCCTGCTGGAGGTGGAAAGCCTAAGCAAGGGCGCCCTCTTTTGGCGATCCTTCAGCCATTGGCTGGGTGGCATGGGTGTGCTGGTGTTTCTGTTGGCCTTCACCAGCGAAAAAGGCAGCGGCTTTACCATGCATCTGCTGCGGGCCGAATCCCCCGGTCCCAATGTAGGCAAACTGGTACCGAAAATGCGCTCCACTGCAACCATTTTGTACCTAATCTACATTGCGCTGACCGTCATCAACATCATTTTCCTGTTATGCGGCGGTATGCATCTATTTGAGGCTGTCTGCCATGCCTTCGGTACTGCCGGTACCGGCGGCTTCGGCATCAAAAACGACTCCTTGGCCGGCTACAGCCCCTATCTGCAGAATGTAACCACCGTGTTTATGCTACTGTTTGGTATCAATTTCAACTGCTATTACCTACTGCTTTTGAGGCAATTCAAAAATGTCTTCAAGGATGAGGAACTTCGGCTGTATGTGGGCATTGTTATGGCTTCCATTCTGGCCATCGCTGTGAATATCCACGGACTGTATGATTCTTGGCGCGAAACCGTCCGCCATTCTGCCTTCCAGGTCGCCAGCATCATTACCACCACCGGCTATGCCACCGCAGATTTTGATCTGTGGCCCAGTTTTTCTAAAGCAGTACTCATGTGTCTGATGGTGGTGGGCGCCTGTGCCGGCTCCACCGGCGGTGGTTTGAAGGTAGCCAGAATGATGTTGCTGTTCAAGAGTCTCCGCCGCAATATCCGCAAAACGCTGAACCCCAAAAAAGTCCAGGTCGTTCGAAATAATGCAAATGTGGTCAGCGAATTGGTGGTAGAAAACGCCAATGCCTATCTTGCAGCCTATGTAATCATTCTCTTCGCCAGTTTTGTTCTCATCAGTCTGGACGGCTTCAGCGTGGCCACCAATTTCACTGCTGTGCTGGCCTGCTTCAATAACATTGGTCCCGGCCTGGAAGCCGTTGGTCCCACCTGCAATTTTGCCGGGTTCAGCGTGCTGTCCAAACTGGTGCTTTGCCTGGATATGCTGCTGGGTCGTTTGGAGATCTTCCCCATTTTGGTTCTTTTCTCCCGTTCCACCTGGAAAAGATAAGGTTTTTTTGAATTTAACAAAAAATTTCTTGCATTTTGCTCAATTATTCGTCATAATAAAAGGGTGTGGGGTCTCTTTTATTCCCCGTCACATTTTTCAGAATCTTCCCGGCCCTGCATACTGCTGAGCCGATGAAACGAGGTTTTAATTATGGAAAGAAAGATCGGAACTACCTCCCGTGGCGTTCGCTGCCCCATCATTCGGGAAGGCGACGATTTGGCAAGCATTGTTGTGAACAGCGTCCTGGACGCCGCCCAGAGCGAGGGCTTCGGCCTGAACGACCGGGATGTCGTTGCTGTTACGGAATCCGTTGTGGCAAGAGCCCAGGGCAACTACGCCTCCGTTGATGCCATCGCTGCCGATGTCCGCGCCAAGCTGGGCGGTGAGACCATCGGTGTCATCTTCCCCATCCTCTCCCGTAACCGTTTCGCCATCTGTCTGCGCGGTATCGCTGCAGGCGCCAAGAAGGTGGTGCTGATGCTCAGCTACCCCTCTGACGAAGTGGGCAACGCTCTGGTTTCTCTGGATCAGCTGGATGAAGCCGGTGTCAATCCCTACTCCGATGTGCTGACTTTGGAAAAGTACCGCGAACTGTTCGGTGTCAACGCCCACCCCTTCACCGGTGTGGACTATGTGGCATACTACTCTGAGCTGATCCGGGAAGCCGGTGCAGAGGTGGAAGTGATCTTCGCCAACGACTGCCGCACCATTCTGAATTACACCAAGAATGTGCTGCACTGCGACATTCACTCCCGCGCCCGTACCCGCCGCTTGCTGCTGGCAGCCGGCGCTGAGCGTGTGTGCGGTCTGGACAACATTCTCACCGAGAGCATCGACGGCAGCGGCCATAATGAGCGTTTCGGTCTGCTGGGCTCCAACAAGTCCACCGAAAACACCATTAAGCTCTTCCCCAAGGAATGCACCGATCTGGTAATGGACATCCAGCAGAAGTTCCTGGAGCGTACCGGCAAGCATATCGAAGTCATGGTCTATGGCGACGGTGCTTTCAAGGATCCCGTGGGTCAGATCTGGGAGCTGGCTGATCCCAGCGTTTCCGTGGCCAACACCCCCGGTCTGGAGGGTACTCCTAACGAACTGAAGCTGAAGTATCTGGCTGACAATGATTTCGCCAACCTCTCCGGTG
>JAGCMI010000147.1 GCA_017646545.1 Oscillospiraceae bacterium
AAATGATTCAGCTGCGCCAGGAAAGCGTCACACTCAATGCCGTGAACTGCGCAAGCCTCTTCGACAGTCTCACCACGGGAAGAGGGGCAACCCAGGCAGTGCATGCCGATGGCGAAGAACAGGGGTGCAGCCTGAGGTGCGATATCCAGAACATCGCCAATGATGGTCTCTTTTTCAATCTTAACAGCCATGATTATGACCTCCAATTCGTATTTACCGACATATTATAACCCCTTTTGCATCAAATAGCAAGAGGAAAATCTTCACGAGCACCGCAAAAAACGGAATTTATCTGACACTTCCCCGATGCTGGAGGAAATGCCGTCCCGTTGCCTTTATCAAAAACCCTACTTTTTTGACAATTTATGCACCAGCAGGGCAGGGGGGTGGGAAATATGTTTTCAAATATGGAAAAAAGTTTACGATTCAGTAACAAAATCCCCCCATTTTATAGGTTAGAATAAAGTGATACAAAATATATTTTTTAGGATGTGGAACTATGCTTGAATTAAAGCAAATCGTCAAAAACTACCCCGCTGGCGACGGACAGGTTCATGCTTTGCGCGGCATTGACCTGCAATTCCGTAAAAGCGAATTCGTGTCCATATTGGGTCCTTCCGGTTGCGGCAAAACCACGATGCTGAACATCATTGGTGGTCTTGACCAGTACACCAGCGGTGACCTGGTAATCAACGGTCGCTCCACCAAGGATTTTAAGGATCGCGATTGGGATGCCTACCGCAATCACTCCATTGGTTTCGTGTTCCAGAGCTACAATCTGATCCCGCATCAGTCCGTTCTGCAGAATGTGGAACTGGCGCTGACCCTTTCCGGTGTTTCCAAGCAGGAGCGTCGTAAGCGCGCCAAAAAGGCGTTGGAAGATGTGGGCCTGGGTGATCAGCTCCGTAAAAAACCGGGCGAAATGTCCGGTGGCCAGATGCAGCGAGTGGCCATCGCCAGAGCACTGGTCAATGATCCGGACATCATTCTGGCAGACGAACCCACCGGCGCGCTGGATACAGAAACCAGCCTGCAGGTCATGGAGATTTTGAAAAATGTGGCCAAGGATCGTCTGGTGGTCATGGTCACCCATAACCCGGAATTGGCAGAAAAGTATTCTACCCGTATTATCCGCATGCTCGACGGTGTGATCACCGGTGACTCCATGCCCGTCACGGAGCGGGAAGTGGAGGTCGCGCCCCAGAAGGTACAGGGCAAGATCAAAAAGCCTTCCATGTCCTTGGGCACTGCCTTTATGCTGTCGCTGAAGAATCTGTTCACCAAAAAGGGCAGAACCATGCTGACCGCATTTGCAGGCTCCATCGGCATCATTGGTATTGCGCTGATCTTGGCCATTTCTCAGGGTATGACCACCTATATCGACACGGTGCAGGAGGAGGCGCTGTCCTCCTATCCGCTGACCATTCAGGACGCTACGATAGATATTTCCTCGCTCATGACTACCTTCATGGGTATGGACAGCCAGGACGATGCCCACGATTTGGATCATGTTTATAAGAAATCCGCCATTTATGACATGATCAATGCCCTCAATAGCTTGGATATGCTGGAAAATGACCTGAAATCCTTCAAGCAGTTTTTGGAGTATCAGATGTCGGACAAAGAATCCACCCTCTATCCGGCAGTTAGCGGCATTCAGTATACCTATAATCTGCCCTTGATGGTCTACACCAAAAATCTCGACGGCAACATCATTCCCTCCGACACCCAGGAACTGATGAGCGCCATGATTGCGGAATACATGGGCGCGGATATTTCTGCTATGATGGGCGGCAATATGGGTGGCACCGGTATTATTGGAAGCATGGCCTCTTCCAGTAGCACCATGCAGCAGTCTGCCATGAGTCTGTGGCAGGAAATGCTGGAGGGCAAGGATGGCTCTGCCATTAGCCCTGTGCTGAAGCATCAGTATGATGTGGTCTACGGCGACTGGCCCAACAGCTACAATGAGATTGTGCTGGTGGTCGACAGAAACAACGAACTGGATGATATGACCTTGTACGCCATGGGTCTTTTGGCAGAAGAGGACATCGATAAGATTATGGCTGCCGCCATGGATGGCACCATCCTGGAAAAAGACGAGAAAAAGTGGACTTTTGAGGAGATCTGCAAGCAGGAGTACCGTGTGATCCTCAATTCTTCCTGCTATGTCTACGATGAGGCTACCGGTCTTTATAAGGATCTGCGAGATACCGAGGCAGGTATCCGTCTGCTGTATGATAAGGGCCTGGTCCTGAAGGTGGTGGGCATCATCCGTCCCAATGAAAATGCCGGCTCCACCATGCTCTCCGGTTCCATTGGCTATACCAAGGCTTTGACGGAGTATGTCATTACCCAGTCCCAGAATTCTTCCGCCATTGAAGCCCAGCGTGAGAATTCCAAGATCGATGTGATCACCGGCCTGCCTTTCCAGGAGAATACCGGTAATCTCACCAATGCCCAGAAGGCAGAAGACTTCCGCAATCATATCGCCGGCATGACCGATGAGGAGAAGGTAACTGCCTATATTCAGATCAAGTCCATCCCTTCCGATGAGGTCCTGCAGCAGCAGGTGTCCCAGGCGTTGAGCGGTATGACCCGCGACGATATGGAATCCACTTTGGTGCAGGCGCTGACCGCGCAGATGGGTGTCAGCGGTGATGAAATCACCAGTTATGTGTCCAACATGACCGATGAGGAAATTACGGAAATCTTTACCCAGATCGCTATGGAGCAGGCCAAGCAGACCTATGCCCAGATGGTGGCGGAAAACATGAACAAGGTTTTGGAATCCATGGGTCCTGCCGTTTTGGTAATGCAGCTGGAAAAGGAGATGGGAGAATATACCGAAGAACAGTTTGGTAAGTACTATGATGAAATCATGGAATTCTCCAAATCCTCTCTGGAAGATAATCTGCTGGAACTGGGTTATGTGGATCTGGATGAACCCAGCACTGTAAACATTTTTGCATCTTCCTTTGCCAATAAGGACATCATCGAAGAAGAGATCGCCCTCTATAACGAGGGTAAGGATGAACTGGAAAAGATCAAGTATACCGACTATATCGGCATCATGCTCTCTTCCGTCACCGCGATTATCAACGCCATTACCTATGTGCTGATTGCGTTCGTGGCTATTTCTCTGGTGGTTTCCTCTATTATGATCGGTGTCATCACCCTGATCTCCGTGCAGGAGCGCACTAAGGAAATTGGTATCCTGCGTGCAATCGGTGCTTCCAAGAAGAATGTTTCCAGTATGTTCACCGCGGAAACCGTGATCATTGGTTTTGCAGCAGGTCTGCTGGGCATTGTGGTTACCTATTTGCTCTGCATTCCCATCAACGCAATTATCAATCATCTCACCGGTATTCCCAATCTGGATGCCATCCTGCCCCTGGGCGCAGCAGTGATCCTGATTGGTATCAGTGTGGTCTTGACTTTGATTGCAGGTATGATTCCTTCCCGTAGTGCAGCGAAGAAGGATCCTGTGGTTGCATTGAGAACTGAATAAGCATTTTCACCGCCATCTCACCATGAGGTGGCGGTGTTTTTGCTCTTTTTGTCCATAGAAGGGGTGGGGGAGTGGTAACACTTTTGAACAAAACGCCGTTCTTAAAAATTTTTGAAAAAAATGCAAAATAATGCTTGCATTTTTTGAAATCATGTGCTATTATAGCTAAGCGCGTTGAGCGTACATGCGCCGATAGCTCAGTTGGATAGAGTGACTGACTACGAATCAGTAGGTCGGGGGTTCGAGTCCCTTTCGGCGTACCAAAATCCAGATGTCCATTTGGACATCTGGATTTTTTTATATGTCTAATGATTCGAATAATCAAATGCGGCGCGGATGAGCGCTGCTGGTGACGGTTGGACGGAGCTGCACCTTGATGAAACGAGTCCCTTTCGGCATCGTTGTATTGGAGGCAATTGCCTCCTTGTTTTTTTACTTCCGCCATGTTACAATGGCAAAAAGGGGAGGGATGTCATTTGGCTCACAATTTAAGATTGCTGCCTGATGCGCTTCTTCCTTGGTTCGACGATCACAAGCGAGATCTGCCTTGGCGAAAAAACAAAGATCCATACTGTATCTGGCTTTCCGAAATTATGCTCCAGCAGACCCGTGTGGAGGCTGTGAAGGGCTACTATGCCCGTTTTCTGGATGCGCTGCCCACGGTGCAGGCGCTGGCTTGCTGCGACGATGACAAACTCCACAAGCTTTGGGAAGGTCTTGGCTATTACAGCCGTGTCCGCAATCTGAAAAAAGCAGCGCAGGTCATCGTAGATACGCATAACGGCATATTTCCGCAGGCGTATGACCAGATTATTGCCTTGCCCGGCATCGGTGAATACACCGCAGGTGCGATTTGTTCCATCGCCTTTGATCAGAAAAAGGCTGCAGTGGATGGCAATGTTCTTCGTGTCTATAGCCGTCTTATGAATGATCCTACCCCCATCGACCAGCCTGCCTTCAAGAGTAAGGTGCGGCAGGAACTGGAAGCCATCTATCCCCAACGGGCAGGGGACTTTACCCAAGCCTTGATGGAGTTAGGCGCTACCCTCTGCGGACCCAATTGGGCGCCCAAATGTGAAGTGTGTCCCTGCCGCTCTTTCTGCCGCGGTTTTGCGGCCAACAATGCGGAAAATCTTCCCGTCAAATCTCCGAAAAAGGAAAAACGGCGGGAAGACAGAACGGTGTTCATTTTAGAGTGTGAAGGTTCTTTTGCCTTGACCAAGCGACCGGATTCTGGCCTGCTGGCATCGCTGTGGCAGTTTCCGGATGCGGAGGGTAAACTGGAACCGCACGAAGCTGTTGCATGGGCGCAGGAGCGGGGAATGCCGGTGCAGGATGTTTTGCGCCAGGTGGAGAAAAAACACATTTTTACCCACATTGTCTGGAATATGCGGGGAATATATATGCAGGTCAAGGAAAAATGCAGCGATTTTGTCTGGTTTACCGCCGATGAGATCGCCAACAACGCAGCCCTTCCCACTGCTTATCGCCAATTTTGGGAGAACAGAAATCATGATTGATATTGTTTATGCGGATGAGCATATTGTCGTCTGTGTCAAACCTGCCCGGGTGCTGTCCACCGATGAGCCGGGCGGCTTGCCGGAGCTGCTGCGGCAGCAATTGGGGACGCAGGATTTTCGCACCGTGCACCGTCTGGATCGGGTGGTTTCCGGTTTGATGGTGGTGGCGCGCAATGCCCATGCAGCCTCTGAATTGTCCCGCCAGATCCGTGAGGATGCATTTCAAAAGGAATATATGGCGGTGGTGCACGGCATCCCGGAAGTGGGAGAGGCACGGCTGACGGATCTTCTGCTGCGGGATAAAGCCCGGAAAATGACCATGGTGACTCAAACCCCGGGAAAAGATGTGCTTCCTGCGGCGCTGCGATACCAAGTGGTGTCCGGCAACCGACAGTTGACACGGGTTCGTATCCGGCTTGAAACCGGCCGCACACATCAAATCCGTGTCCAGTTTGCCTCCCGGGGCCTGCCACTGGTGGGGGAACGGAAATATAGTGAATTGAATGACCCTTGTGAGATTGCTCTGTGGTCTTCCCGTCTGGGATTCTGCCATCCTACCACAGGGGAGCATATGGAGTTTGTCAAAGAGCCGCCCCAGGTTTATCCCTGGACGGAGGTATGAATAAGGAGGATATTATGCCGCATTACGATTTTTATCAGCATAAAGAGTGTGAATACTTCCCCTGCCACGAAGGTGCAGACCCCGCAACCTTTAGTTGCATGTTCTGCTACTGCCCCTTGTACGCCTTGGGCGAGAAGTGCGGAGGCAACTATACTTATACTCCCGATGGCATTAAGGATTGCTCCAAGTGCTTAAAGCCTCACCGCCGCGAGAACTATAACGGCATGTGCCTGCAGATGTGCGATGTGCTGGAACTGGTGCGGAAGAAAGCGGAAGTTAAGCCTTGATTTTTCTCCACGGTACTGCTATAATACCGTGGTGCAATGGAGATGTACCCAAGTGGCTGAAGGGTGCGGATTCGAAATCCGCTAGGCGCCGCAAGGCGTGCGGGGGTTCAAATCCCTCCATCTCCGCCAACAAAAAGACCAC
>JAGCMI010000017.1 GCA_017646545.1 Oscillospiraceae bacterium
CCTGCTTGACTTTGTTGGTCTGCAGATGGCCAATGAAATGGACAGGTGCTCCTTCATAGGCATTTTCTGCCAGTTTGGCAGTCAGTTCCTGGACACGGTTTTCACCACAGCAGTCCACGCCGGCGGCAATGGCCTGGCGGACAGCTTCGGCATCATTCATTTTGGTGGCAGCACAGAGTTTAATTTCTTTCGGATCCCGGCCGCAGGCAATGGCAGCGGCTTCCATTTCTGCCCGGATCCGGGCAACGTTTTCGGCGATAGACATAGGAATTTTCCTTCTTTCTATACATTTTATTATAGTGTAGTTGAAAGTTGAAAATGGAAAGTGGAAAGTTGCGGTATTGCCTCCGGCTATATTTTTGAAGTATCGGCGGGAGCCGGTACAATCATTTTCAACTATCCACTTTCAACTATCAACTGACAAAAAGGCGACGGATGTGCTCCGTCGCCTTTTTGCTTATGCAGTGGTGGCTGCGGCTTTCAGCGGCTTCATGGGGGCCAGGGTGGAGATGGCATGCTTGTAGATCATCTGCTGCTTGCCGTCAGATACCAGAACCACCACAAAATTGTCAAAGCCGGTGATTACCCCGCGGAGCTGAAAGCCATTCATCAAAAAAAGAGTGACCGGAACAGCTTGCCGACGCACTTCATTCAAGATGGCTTCCTGGAGATTGGTTGTTTCAGACATAAGTATACCTTCTTTCTGTTCGTGATAAGGACACTTATATCTTATCAAATTTTAGTTGTCAGAATGAGCCGCAATCTGTCGGGCTCTTTCAATAATTTCTTCAAAATCGTCGCCTTTGTGACGGATCAGCCAATGCATCGTCTCGTTGCGGCGGAACCATGTCAGCTGCCGCTTGGCGTAACGGCGGGAAGATTGTTGTACTTGCGCGATGGCGAAGTCCAAGCTTGCTCTGCCGCAAAGGGCATCTACAAATTCTTTGTAGCCAATGGCCTGCATAGCGGTGCAGGTTTCGGGAATGCCGCTGTCCAGCAGACTTCGGATCTCCTCAATCAGACCCATTTCCAGCATGATCTCCACCCGCTTGTTGATGCGCTCATACAAATCGCTGCGGTTTTCATAATCAAGTCCCAGCCACAGAGGGCTATACCGGGGCGGGATGGCTTGGGTGCGGGCATTGTGGGCGGTGATGGTCTCACCGGTTTCGTACCATACTTCCAGCGCCCGAATGATGCGCCGGGGATTGCCCTGAGAACGCTGGGCTGCCTCCGGATCGATGTGCTGTAACTTCTGCAGCAGCGCATCAAGGCCTTGTTCTTCCAGAAGCTGTTCCAGCCTTTGCCGGTGTCCCGTGGCGGGCACGGGAGCAAAATCGTTGCCCTTGATCAAAGACTCCACATACAGACCCGTGCCACCGGCAATGATGACGGTCTTGCCTCTGGCGAGGATGTCGTCTACGATGGGGGTGGCCATTTCGGTGTAGCGGCTGACGGAAAAATCTTCAGTGGGTTCACAGATGTCGATCATGTGATGGACGATACCCTGCATTTCTTCTGCGGTGGGCTTGGCGGTGCCAATGTCCATGCGGCGGTAGATCTGCATGGAGTCACAGGATACCACTTCGCCGTCCAGCGCTTTGGCCAGTTCCACCGCCAGCGCGGTCTTACCGGAAGCGGTTGGCCCGTTGACGCAAATGATTCTGTTGATATGGGCCACCTCCTTTTGCGGCAATTATTCTTCCCGGTTTATGGACTTTTCTGTGTCAAAACCCTCCGGGTAGCGGGCTTTGAGCTTGGCAATGTTGAGTTCCAGCACGGTGTCCAGATCTGTGTCCAGCGCGTAAGCCACCTCTGCCAGATACCAGGCAATATCCCCCAGTTCTTTGATCAGCTTTTCCTTGTCCAGGGGATGACCTTGGTGCAGATGCTTTTTAACAAGGTCGATGGCCTCGCCGCTTTCACCGCAAAGTCCCATCACACCGTTGATGAGCACATCCTTTTTGCTGAGGGTGGGATTGAGGGTGGTCATTGCCAGTTTTTGATATTCATTTCCGGTCATGATTTATGTCCTTTTAAACTGCTTTTCCAGTTGCTTTTTGCTGAGGGTGATGCAAATGGGTCTGCCGTGGGGACAGTGTTTCAGATTTTCATCCGCCATCACCTGCTTCACCAGCGCCAGAAGTTCGGCTTCGTCATTGGTCCAGCCTGCCTTGATGGCAGCTTTGCAGGCCACGGTATGCAGGATCTCATCACGCACCGTATCTTTTTGTTCCCGGCGGCCGTTCATCAAATCGGCAGCCATGGTTTCCAAAGCATCGGATGCCATATCGGGACTTAGATCCATGGGAATCTGCCGCAGCAGCAGGGTGTTGTCGCCAAATTCCTCCAGTTCAAAGCCCAGTTCCTCCAGCATATCCCGATTGGTCAGCAGTTCCGCAACAGAAGCCGGGGACAGCCGTACCGCAACGGGGCTCAGCAGCATTTGAGAAGAGATCTTTTCCTGGTTTGCTTTCAGTTTTTCAAAAAGGATTCGTTCGTGGGCGGCGTGCTTGTCAATGAGGTAAGCTTCCTCGCCCTGCTCCACGATGATGTAACTGTTGTACAGTTCACCTACCATTCTCCAGGGAATTTCCTGGGGCATGGGTAGAGTGGTCTGCTCTGCTTCCGGCTCCGGCAGCTTGATCTGCTCCGGTTCCGGAATGGAAATTTTTGCCGGGGCAGGGGGCGCAATATGCTGGGGTGCAGGGGGTGTAGGATTTACCTTGGGCAGTGTCACATTCTGCCGCAGCAGGGGCACCGCTTCACTGACTTTAGCAGCGGTAGCCATGGCCGTCTGGGGTTTGGGCTGGGGCGCGTCAGCCAGGGCGGTGGCAAATGTTTTATATTCCTGCGTGTTCATGGTGCGGAAGAAACTGTCCTTTTTGGGGGCTTCCGCAGCCTTTTGTACAATGGGTTGGGTAGTGGGTCGGGCAGGAGCCTCCGTCTTGACGGCAGGCTTAAACTGCATCTGGGGACGGTCGGGTGTCTTGTTCAGCGCACCCAAAGCACCGTAGTGAATGCAATCAAAAACCGCCTTTTCCTGCAGGAATTTCACTTCCGTCTTGGCCGGATGCACATTCACATCCACCGTATGAGCAGGAAGCTGCAAATGCAGCACGCAGGCCGGGAATTTACCCACCATGATCTGATTGCGGTAAGCCTCTTCAAAGGCGGCAATCATGATCTTGGATTTCACAGGGCGGCCGTTGACAAAGAATGTTTGCAAATTGCGGCTGGGACGGGCATCCGTGGGCTTGGAAATATAGCCGGTCAGACGATATTCTTCCCAGCGGCTGTCCACGGGGATCATGCCGGCAAATTCTCTGCCGTAGACGCAGTACACCGCTGCCTGCAGATCACCGGTGCCGGGGGTGGAGAGCATCTGCTTTCCGTCCCGCAGGAAGGTGATGGCCACTTCCGGGTGGGCCAGCGCCTGGATCTGCACCGCAGATGCCACACGGCTGCCTTCGTAAGTGTCGGATTTCATAAACTTCATTCGGGCGGGGGTGTTGAAAAACAGATCCCGCACGATGATGGTGGTGCCATCGGGACAGCCGGCTTCGCTTTCATCGGTGATCACACCGGCCTCCAGGCATAAGCTGGTGCCAATGATGCTGTCAGCGGTTTTGGTCATCAGATCGATGCGACTGACGGATGCCACAGCGGCCAATGCTTCGCCACGGAAGCCGAAGGTGGAAATGGCCGCCAGATCCTCTGCAGTACGCAGTTTGGAAGTGGCGTGGCGCAAAAAGGCGGTGCGGGCATCCTCACGGTTCATGCCGCAGCCATTGTCCGTGACACGAAGGAAGGTCATGCCGCCGTCCTTGATCTCCACGGTGATCTTGGTGGCGCCGGCATCCACAGCATTCTCTAATAGTTCCTTCACCACGGAAGCGGGACGCTCCACCACTTCGCCGGCGGCAATGAGGTTGGCAATATGGGGGGATAATTGAATGATTTTCGGCATGGTGTTACCTCGTCATACTAATGGCAATGGCATTGTTTGCAGCATGGATCAGCATGGGTGTAAGGATACAGCCGCTGCGCTGATAGCCCCAGGCAAGGATGATTCCGGCAGGCAGATACTGCACAAATGCCAGCAATAAATAACCGGGGGTGTACAACCCCACATACTGCATCACATGGATGGCGGCAAACAGCAGCGCCGACAAGCCATAGGCCAGGGGGATGTTCTTCTGGAATAGTGCACCAAATACCAGTCCCCGGTGGAGGGCTTCCTCTGCTACCGGCGCAAAGATCACCGTGCCCAGGAACATCAGCACCGGATGGTCTCCCAAAATGGAAACGATCTGGCTGTCGTTGATGTTGACAAAGTCCGGGAACAGGATCTGGGTAAGTATGCTCATCACGATGATGCACAGCCAGTATACCAGAAATCCAATCGCAGCATTGGCGAATACTTCCCGGGGGAAGCGGTAAGCCCGCAGCAGGGACTTCTTCATAAATCGGCTGAAAATGGCGATGACGCTGCAGAAATTCAGTGAAAAGTAGATGAAATTGATCAGCGTTTCATTGATGGAAAAGAAAAACACACTGCTCAGCAACTGCAATAGCAGCGGCAAAAAGAACAACTGGAACACCAGATAAGCAAAGCCAATATTCTTTTCTTTGCCCGTCAGCGTGGGCAGGGTGTGTTTCAACTGTTCCATCAGTTCAGCATCCTTTTCAGCTTGTAAAGTTCGTTCATGGCTTCAATGGGCGTAAGGGTCTCTACGGTGATGGCGGCCAGAGCGTCGCAGATTTGTTCCCTGCGCAGATCCAGCATGCTCATCTGGTCATCTGCCTCTTTGACCTGAGCTACGGGGGCGGTAGCGCCGCTTTCCAGATCGGCCAAGATCTCTCGCGCCCGGGTCACCACGGAGGTGGGCAGACCTGCCAGCTTGGCAACTTCCACGCCATAGCTGTCATCGGCTGCGCCGGGAACGATTTTCCGCAGGAAGATCATTTGATCATTCCGCTTCTTCACGGCAATATTGTAATTCTTCACATTGGGAAGTTCGTTCTCAATGGTGGTCAATTCGTGATAATGGGTGGCGAACAAGGTTTTTGCGCCCAGCCGCTTGGCATTGGCGGCATACTCCAGCACCGCTCTTGCGATGGCCATGCCGTCGTATGTAGAAGTGCCGCGGCCGATTTCATCCAAAATCAGCAGGCTCCGTCCGGTGGCATGCTTCAAAATGGAAGCCACCTCCGACATTTCCACCATAAAGGTGGATTGACCGGAAGCTAAGTCATCGCTGGCGCCGATGCGGGTGAATACCCGGTCCACAATACCCAGCTTTGCGCTGCGGGCAGGGACGAAAGAACCCATCTGTGCCATCAGCACGATCAGCGCCACCTGACGCATATAGGTGGACTTACCGGCCATGTTGGGGCCGGTGATGATGGACACCTGATTATCTCTGCTGCCCAGGAAAGTGTCATTGGGCACAAAGAGAGAATCCTTCAGCATCACTTCCACCACGGGATGGCGGCCATCGGTGATGGAAATCTCGCTACCCAGTGTCATTTCCGGACGGCAGTAACCCCGCTGCACCGCAACGGTTGCCAAGCTGCACAGGGTATCGGCCGCAGCCACAGCGGCAGCGGTGGCCTGCACCCGGGCGGCCTGCTGGGCGAGGTGCTCCCGCAGTTCGGTGAAGATCTGGTATTCCAACGCGGTCAGCCGATCCTTGGCAGTCAGCACCTGGGTTTCCAGATCCTTCAGTTCCTGGGTGATGTAGCGCTCGCAGTTTGCAAGGGTCTGCTTGCGGATATAATGGGCGGGCACCTGATCCATAAAGGATTTGGAAACCTCGATGTAGTAGCCAAATACCCGGTTGAAGCCCACCTTCAGGGTGCGGATACCGGTGGCTTCCTTTTCCGCAGCCTCGATGGCTGCGATGGTGCTGGCACCGCCGTCCATCAGATCCCGCAGGGCATCGGCATCGGCATTAGCGCCTCTGCGGATGATGCCGCCCTCCCGAATGGTCAGAGGGGGATTTTCCACGATGGTGTTTTCGATCAGCGCAGCGCATTCTTCCATGGGATCGATGGCATCGGCAAGCTTCTGCAGCATGGGCGCTTCCATATTGCCCAGCAGCGCCTTTGCCTGGGGCAGGGCACGTAGACCCTGGGCAAAGCCCAGCAGATCACGGCAATTGACGGTGCCGGTGGTGATACGGGCCATCACACGCTCAAAGTCCGTCACATCGCTCAGCGCCTGCTCCAGTTCGCTGCGGTTGATGGTGGCGGATACCAACTCCTCCACCGCGGCATGACGGTGGGTGATCTCCAGCGCATCCAGCAGGGGCTTTTCCAGCCAGGAGCGGAGCATTCTGCCACCCATGGCGGTACGGGTCTTGTCCAGCACCCAAAGCAGGCTGCCCCGCTTTTCCTTGGAACGCATGGTTTCTGTCAACTCCAGGTTGCGGCGGGCATCCATATCCAGTTCCATAAAGCGGCCGGTGGTGTAATATTGCAGCACACGGATATGGGGCAGATCATTTTTCTGCAGCTGCAGCAGTGTTTTCAGCAAACCGCCGGCAGCCAAAATGGCAGCGGGCAGACCGCCCAACCCCAGTTGATCTACGGAGGTGCCAAAGTGCAGTTCCAGCGCAGCTTCTGCAGCTTCCATGGTGAAATGGCTGCCATCGCCTTCGTCTACGCAGCAGCTGATGCGGCGAAACAGCGCATCGTTGATGCTGTCGCTGGCTACACCTGCACCAAAGCGCACCACTTCCGCAGGGGCAA
>JAGCMI010000148.1 GCA_017646545.1 Oscillospiraceae bacterium
CAGCTTACCCAGATCGTCATGAATGGGGAACTTGACGTAAGCGGTGGTACAGGGATCATCATTGTAAACGATGTCAGCCTCGGCAACTGCCGTGACACAGAAGGGACACCAGGTGACGGGCTTCAGACCCTTGTAAATATAGCCCTAGTCGAACATCCGGCCAAAGACCTTTACTTCCTGGGCCTCGAAATGAGGATCCATGGTGCGGTAGGGATTCTTCCAATCACCTACAACACCCAGACGCTTGAAACCGCCCATCTGCTTCTGGATGAAATCCTCAGCGAATTCTTCGCAAGCCTTGCGGAATTCGGGAACGGACATATCCTTGTTCAGCTTCTTCTTGGAAGTTTCGATGGCGCGCTCAATGGGCAGGCCGTGGTTGTCCCAGCCGGGGACATAGGGGGTGTAGTGACCCATCATGGCCTGGGAACGGACGATGAAATCCTTCAGGGTCTTGTTCAGAGCATGACCCATGTGGATATAGCCGTTAGAGAAGGGAGGGCCATCGTGCAGGATGAAGGGGGGCAGATCCTTGTTCTTTTCCAGCAGGGCGTTGTAAAGATCCATGCCCTCCCACTTTTCCAGCATACCCGGCTCACGGGCGGGCAGGCCGGCCTTCATGGGGAAGTCGGTCTTGGGTGTGATGATCGTGTTTTTGTATTCCATTGGATTGTACCTCCATATAGTATTTTGGTTGATGATGGATTGTCTTTGCGGACCGGTGTACACACTGGCATGACAATCCGTTTTCTTTGTAGGGGCGATTGGTAAATTAACATAAAATAAAAACGCCTTTGTCCCTCCTAACAAGAGACAAAGGCGTAATATACCTCTGCGGTACCACTCTCATTCCGTTTTTGCAAACGGCACTCGAAAAGCTGTATCGGGCTTTTCCCGGCGCAGCCTACACATTTCTTTTCGGTGCGCAGCTCGGAGGGGATATGACGCATCGCCCAATGCTGCCTCGCACCGTCCGGCAGCTCTCTGTAAGTGGGTGGGATGTTCACCTGTCCTCGTCGTAGCTTTCTTTATTTACGGGAAACGATTTTCATATCGGAATCATCAATGGATCCCATCATCGCATCCAGATTGTGACAAATTTCATCTGCCAAAGCACCGGTCTTGGCCTTTTCGGCATTGGGGTCGAAAAGACGACCACGGGTGTGGCGGGAGATGGTGGGTCGGTTTTCCTCCTTGATGCGTTCCAGCATTTCCAGACAGTTGCTCATTTGCAGCTGCAGTTCGCTGATCTTGGAAGCAGCAAGGCGGCGTGCCTCATCCACTCTGGCTTTTTCTTCGGCAATCAGATTGGTGGCATTGCGAGCATTTTCAGCCGCGGCGCGATTGGCATCGCTGAGCATCTGAGCGCACTTGCTCTCTGCCTCACGAACCATCATGTCGCAGGTTTTCTGCGCATTGACCATGGCATCTTTCATCGCCGTTTCGTTTTCACGATATTCTTCCAGCTTACCCACAAGCACACGCATCTTGCTTTTCAGCAAGGCATTTTCCTTGTAAAGGGTGATATAGTCCTGGGTCAGGGGCTCCAGAAATTCGTCCACAGCCTGCATATCATAGCCGCCAAAGGTGGCCTTCTTAAAGGAAACTTCTTCTATCTGCTGAGGTGTAAACATGGCAGCTCCTTTCCGATATGCTTACAGGTATCCGTCCGAATCCGAATGGCCGCCGAGATCACCGGCAATATCCATGCTGTGAGGGCAGAACAAGTATGTACCACCGGCGATTTTCTTGACCTGACCGTCCAGCGCATAGGAGCAGCCGGACAGGAAGTCCACACTGCGGCGGGAAATGGTGCGGTCGGTGTTTTCCAAATTCACAATGACAGCCTTCCGGTCACGCAGTTCTTTGGCAGCGTTGACCGCATCACCGAAGGTGATGGGGCGGAAGAGCACCACACCGGGCTTGTTGGAACCGGTGCTGACCACTTTGCTGTTAAAATTGGGGTCTTCCGGTGCGGGGGGCGCATTGAAACCGGTGTCCATGCCACCGGCAACGGGGGGCACCCGGCGACCGGTGCGGGCAGGCTCCTTGGCAAAGAGCGCCTCGTTATCGTCGAAATCATCGAAGTCATCGCCGGAATAGGGCTGGGCGATCTTTTTTACATTATCCCAAAAACTCATTGGTTCGTATCCTCCTGATCGTGGCTCAACCCATGGGGGGAGCAGGTGCGTAATTTCGTGCGCCAAAAATGGCGGTTCCGATACGAATCATGGTGCTGCCGTGGGCGATGGCGTCCTCATAATCATCGGACATGCCCATGGACAATATTTCCATGCATACATTATCGTATTTTTTTGCCTTGATGTCAACAGCAAGAGCACGAATTTCTTCAAAAAATTTGTTATTATCCCCGGGATTTTCGCAAATCGGGGGAATGGCCATCAATCCCCGGACACGGACATTGGGGTATTGCTCCAAATCCTGCAGCAGGGGAAGAATATCAGCGGCAGAAAAGCCGCTTTTGCTGGCTTCTTCGCCAATGTTGATCTCCAGCAAAATGTCCTGCATAAGGTCTTGCCGCACGGCTTCTTTGGAGATGGCTTGCAGCAGACGCAGGGAGTCCACGCTTTGGATCAAGCTGACCTTACCAACCACTTGTCTTACCTTGTTGGTTTGCAGATGACCGATAAAGTGAATGTCAGCGCCGTCGTAGGCATTTTCCGAAAGCTTTTGGGTCAGTTCCTGCACCCGGTTTTCGCCGCAGCAGCGAACACCGGCAGCGATAGCCTCCCGGACAGCGTCACTGCCGTTCATTTTGGTGGCAGCGCAAAGGATAATCTCTTTGGGATCTCTGCCGGCTGCAATGGCAGCAGCTTCAATATCGGCAAGGATACGACTGACATTCTGTGCGATGGACATAGTAATTCCTCTTTCTTTTTGTAGTGACATCAAGGGCAAGAACAAAGCGACGGGGCTACTGCTCCGTCGCTTGTCGCATTATGCAGTGGGGAGGGCGGCTTTTAACGGTTTCATGGG
>JAGCMI010000149.1 GCA_017646545.1 Oscillospiraceae bacterium
TGGAATACGCCCGGGGAAATGTGTCCCCTGCCGCAGTATGCGGTTATCTGCAGTGGATGCTGCGATAAATCGGAGTTTATCAGGGTTATTGGAGCGCGTAGCGCGAGCCTCCCTTGTTTAAAGGGAGGTGGGCAAAATCTTTGATTTTGCTCGGAGGGATTGTAAAAAAGGCAATCCCCGAGTCGAAAATCTTAGATTTTCGACAGCCCCCTTTGGACAAGGGGGCCTTTGAGCTGCCCGATAAACTGAAATTTGAAATCCCCATCCTGCCGGATAGATTCCGGTGAATGTGAAAAATAAAGGAGCAAGACCAATGGAAGAAATTTTGACAGAAACTGTGCCGGAAAAGGTGGAAGTGGTGGATATCCAGTTCCGCCCCGGTCAGAAAATATATTATTTCGATCCCGCAGGCTTTAGCTGCCTGCCGGGTGAGCATGTGATCATCGATACCGCCCGGGGTCCGGAATACGGCACCGTAGCCGCCGGCAACCATACCATCGCCGGCAGCGATGTGGTCACACCGCTGCGCAGTGTGCTGCGCAAAGCCACCGCTCAGGATGAAAAGACGGTGGAAGAAAACCGCGCCAAGGAAAAGAAGGCCTACGACATCTGCCTGCAGAAAATCGGTGAGCATGGTCTGGATATGCAGCTGGTTTCTGCCGAATGTGCCTTTGACGGCAGCAAGATTCTCTTCTTCTTCACCGCTGACGAGCGCGTGGATTTCCGTGAGCTGGTGAAAAATCTGGCCTCCATTTTCCACACCCGTATCGAGCTGCGCCAGATTGGCGTCCGTGACAAGGCAAAGATGGTGGGCGGCTTGGGCATCTGCGGCAGACCCTTCTGCTGCGCCAGCTTCCTGGATGATTTCCAGCCCGTGTCCATCAAAATGGCAAAGACCCAGAATCTGAGCCTGAATCCCACCAAAATCTCCGGCACCTGCGGCAGACTGATGTGCTGCCTGAAATACGAGCAGGAAGCCTATGAAGATCTGCTGCGCCGCACCCCCAAGGAAGAATCCTTTGTGGATACCCCCGAGGGTCGTGGCACCGTCATCGAAGTGAGCCTGCTGCGGCAGAAGGTGAAGGTTCGCATGGAGGAAGATCCCGATACCGTCACCCAGTTCCATGTGGACGAAATTGCCGTATGGCGCAATGGCAAGCCCAAGAAGAATGACGAACCCATCCCTGCCGATTGGGCGCCCATCTCCGCCGGCGGCAAGCGCAAGCGCCGTTTGGAGCCGGTAGAGCCGGTGCAGACTCTGGATCCCATCCGTTTCCGCTATACCCATGAGAATGTGGCCGAGGAAGAAGTGGCTGTAGAAGCCCCGCAGGAGGATGCAGGCGAAGGCAAGCATAAGTCCCGTCGCAATCACCATCACCGCTCCAAATCCCAGCAGCAGCCTCAGAAGCAGGAAAAGCTGCAGGACAAGCCTCAAAAGCAGGAAAAGGCTCAGGAGAAGCCCCAGAAGCAGGAAGCCCCCAAGCCCAAGCAGCAACCCAAGCAGGATGCACCCAAGGCAAAGCAGGAGCCTGCAAAACCCAAGCAGCAGCCCAAGGTAAAGCAGGAAGCAGCTGAAACAGCTGCCGCCGGCGAAAACGGTGAGAAGAAGCACACCAGCCGTAATCATCACCGCCGCCACCATCGCAAGCCCAAAACTGCGCCCAAGGCCGAATAAAATCAAAACAGAGTGCGATATCCGCACTCTGTTTTTTGTAAGGGGATAAATTGGAGTTTACAAAAGCAAAAGGAGGGTCCGTTGACCCTCCTTTTTATTATTTGATCAAAAGTTCTGCGATCTGCACCGCATTGGTGGCAGCGCCCTTGCGCAACTGGTCACCGCAGCACCACAGATTCAAGCGGTTGCTATCGGTCAGATCCTGACGCAATCTGCCCACCAGCACCAGATCCTGATCGGAAGACAGCAGCGGTGTGGGATATTCCTCCGCCGCCAAATCGTCCAGCAGGCGGCATCCGGGGGCGGCAGCGAGGATTTCTCTGGCCGCGGCCACATCCACATGATCCTCAAAGCAAATGCTGGCAGAAACGCTGTGGCTGCGCATCACCGGCACCCGGACGCAGGTGCAGCTGACCGTCAGCTCCGGCTGGTGCAAAATCTTTCTGCCCTCGTATTGTAGCTTCATTTCTTCCGAGGTGTAACCCAGTTCCTGATGCTCTCCGATCCGGGGGATCAGATTATAGGCGATCTGGTGGGGAAACACCTGGGGCGGATAAGGCTCGCCCCGACCAAGGGCAGTGATCTGCTGCTGCAGCTCCACAGGCCCTGCAATGCCCGCTCCGGACACAGCCTGATAAGTAGCTGCCCAGATGCTGCGGATGGGAGAAAGGGCTCGCAGCGGCGCGATGGCGGTGAGGCTGATGGCGGTGGTGCAGTTGGGGTTGGAAATAATGCCCTCATGCTTCCTCACATCCTCCGGATTGATCTCCGGCACCACCAAAGGCACATTGGGATACTGGCGGAAAGCGGAAGAATTATCCACAAACACCGCCCCATTTTGTGTAATGATGGGGGCAAATTCCAAAGCGGTCTGATTATCCGCTGCGCCCAGCACAATATCCACCCCGGCAAAGCTTTCCTTGGTCGCCTCCTGCACGGGGATCTGCTCCCCGGCGAAGGAAACAAAGCTTCCGTTGCTGCGCTCACTGCCCAGAGCGATCAGCTTGCCCACGGGGAAATTCCGTTCCTGCAAAATCCGAAGCATTTCCCGTCCCACAGCGCCGGTGGCACCCAGAACGGCAACAGTATAATTTTTCATAGCATCCCTCCACGGTGATTGGATAGGAAAGTATATGCTTTGGCAATGGACAATTGACAGTTGACAATTGACAATTGTTGCTTTCAATCATTGTCAACTGTCAACTTTTAATGATGTACGTTCTCTTCCTTTTCGTCCTCTTCCGGCTCCACTTCGCTCATTTCGATGGTCATCTGGGATCTGGGGATCAGGAAGCGGCGGGTAGCAAACAGACCGGCAATACACAAAACGCAGGCCACATTGCTCAAGGGATTGTCATGGCTGATAATAACCTGACGGGCAATTGCCACGATCAGCACTTCCAAGGTATTGGCAGGGGTCATGTCGATCAGCATTCGCACAAACTCCAAGCCGACGACGATGGTCAGGATGTTATGCAGGTAATTATGTACATCCCCAAAATAACCTTCCATCGTAAACATCTTGTACACTTCAAAGACAACCATGCCCACCATGACAATCAGCGTCATAATGGCGATGACACCTTCCAGGAAATGCAGTACCTTACGAATGACAAATTCTGTTTTCTTGTGCATAAAAAACCTCCTTCTTTTTTCTCATTATAACCGATGGAGGGAAAAAAAGAAAGAAAAAAATAATTTTTTATCCACAGCCAAAGATGACAGAACAAAAGTTGACATAATTTAACTTTTTCCTCTGTTGAAGCATATTATGTCCACTTGAGTTTTCCACACATTCCACAGGTTTTTCCACAGGCTCACTGGGGAAAAACCCTTTGATTATAGGGTGTTTGCGGAAATACAAAGAAAATTCCCCACAGCTCTGTGAAAAACTGTGGAGAATTTTTGGTTTACGAAACATTATATTCCATAGTGCAGATCCGCTGTGAAAATACGAATTTGACTGTCTTTCTCCTGCCGCTGAATGTCCATACGCAACAGACCATCGGCATTCAATTCCCAGAAAATCGACAGGTTGTCCCCCTCTCTAGCCTCCCCCAAATAGCACATGGTCACATCCTGCAGGCGGTGACTTCCGTGGAAGGCAGAGGGCAGCAGATCCATGGCCCATTCCAAGTAACGGGCATTGTTCATATGGTCATTCACATCCAGATCCGTAAAGCAGACCCGGCGGCCGGTGTGAGCGCTGCACACCACCGGCGCTAAGGAATTGGGGCTGGGCAATTCATTGCCCCGGAGGATGCCCGCCACCGCAATGCCGCTTTTGCCCGGCAGCACCATGGCACGGGTATTTCTGTCCATCAGCACCCAAAGGCTGATAGACCGGAACAGTTCCTGCCCCTTTTCATCATAGGCCACCACGCTGCGGGGGTATGCCACCCGGGTGGTGGGCATGGGCCAAGTTTCCAGACGGATGGTTTCGCCCTTCACGGGCAGGCGGGTGATCTGCACCCGATGGCGGATGATGACCCACATGAGACCCTTATTTTCCGGGGTGGGATTCAGCGCCATCCGGTCAAAATGCTGCCCTGCCACTTCCTGCACAAAGGACAGCACCGCAGAGGGCTTCAATCTGCCGAAGCAATCGGTGACCATGGTGTCCACCGTAAATTCTCTTTGATATACAGACTCCATATCCATTCTCCCAAAAATCAAGGCATGATGCTAATGGGCAACTGCACCGTCAGATGCTGGCCGGCACGGAAAACCTCCAGCGTCACATTTTCCTTTTCGCTGTACAGCAGCAGATCGTAAAACTGCTGCCGGGTGGTCAGTTCCACCCCATCCATGGTCAGCAGGATGTCACCTTCCAGCAGTCCTGCATCCTCCGCTGCCCCACCGGTCAAAATCCGATTGATCTGCAGACCGAAGGAAAGATTCCAATACTGACGGCAGAAATTGGAGATCTGCTCCACATCCAGATGCAAGCCGGGATGACCCTGCACACTGCCCTGCTCCACCAGCTGCTCCACAATATTCATCAGCTGGGAAGAAGAGAGCATCCATCCGCCGCCATCTTCTCCAAAATAACGGCACAGAAAGCCATTTAACTCTCCCCGGTCATTAAACACCGGGCCATGATCTCCGTCGATATCCGTTTCCATCAGCACGATCCGGTCATGGCCCACATCCAGCTGGCGACTCCCCTGCAAAATATGTCCCTGAGAAAGACCGTCGCTGTTCACCAGCGCATAAGCCTGATTGCCGGGGATAAAATCCACATTATTTTGGGCAAAGACCACCGGGCTCAAGCCCTGAACGCCCAAATACAGCACCGCGATATCCGAATAGGCATCGGTGGCCACCAGAGCGGCCCGCAGCTGCTCTCCGTTTTCAAGCTGAACCATAATAAGGCTGGCATTATCTGTCAGATGGGCATTGGTCAGCAGGAAGCCATCGCTGCTGAGCACCACCGCAGGGCCGGTGCGGTGCTGATTCTGTCCGGTCTGCACCGTGATGTTGACCACAGATTGCCGATTGAACTCCATGATCTGCTGGGCGGTGCGCAGGGACGATTCCTCCGCCAAGGTCAGTTCCAGATCCGGATTTATGGGCAGTTGGGGGATATGATCCTGATTTTCCCGGAGGAAATCATCGATGACCTCTTGGGTACCATCCACCGCAATGGGCAGCACCGGCGTTTGCTGCTGGCGCATCAGCTGTGACAGCAGGCGGATATTCATCAGCCCCAAGGCGCTGGCCAGACCGCCTAAGAAGATCACCGCGATCAGCAGCACCGTGATCACCACGCTCTGGCCCTTATTGGGCTCTGTAGCGCCGGTTTGATAGGTACCGCTGTCCCAGTTGTATTCATTTTCCTGTATTTCTTGCTTTGCCATAGAAAAACCTCTGTTTTGGATTATGCTGTTACTCCACCAGGGGCAAGGTAAAGGTAAACTCCGTTCTGCCATCCATACTGGTGACGGAAATATCCTCGCCATGCAGACCCACGATGGTCTTGACGATGTAAAGACCCAGACCCCAGCCGTCCCGATTTTCGTTGCGGCTCTTATCGATCTTATGGAATCGGTCAAACAGCAGGCTCAGTTCTTCCGCCGGGATGGTTTCGCCATCGTTGCCAATGGAAACATAGATCTTGCTGCCGGATTCTTTGATCTTCAGCACCAAAGTGCCCCCCTGGGGGCAGAATTTTACTGCGTTGTCCAGAAGATTGTACACCACCTGGGAGATATAATCCTGCTGCGCCACAGTGTAAACGGGGCACTCGGGCATATCCACCTCCACCTGGATCTCTCTGGACATGATTTTCTGTTCAAATGTAATGAGCATCTGACCGGCACATTCTGCCACATCAAAGCGGCTCATCTTCTCTTCCGGAATACCGCCCTCGCTCTGCAGCTGGGAAATATCCAGCATACTGCGCACCAGACGGCTCAGGCGCTTGGTTTCATCAGAAACGATCTGCATATAATGCCGATGACGCTGGGGCGGAATGGTGCCGTCGAGAATGCCGTCCACATAACCGCCGATGGTGGTCATGGGGGTTTTCAGTTCGTGGGATACATTGGCCACAAATTCCTGACGGCTGTATTCTGCTTTTTGCAGGGACGATGCCATATTATTAAAGGCGATGGCCAGTTCCTCCACCTCTTTGGATTCGCTGCCGGTGATGCGGACTCTGGCATCCAGATCTCCATGGCCGAAGGCACGGGCTTTTTTCGCCATTTCCTGCAAAGGATGGCTCTGCAGTCGGGAGAAGAAACCCATGGCAGCCACGGAAATGACCATGACCACAATGGCGCCCATGGTGAAGATCACGGAGATACGGTTCTGAATCTGCTGGATCTGGGCAATGGGGGACGATGCCACCACATAACCCACCGGCTGTTGGGATTGCCCTGCATACACCGCCCGGGCGGAGATATAACGGGTATCGTCATATAGTCCCTGCAGCATGCCGGTGTAGTGGCTCAGACCGGCTTCCGCGATCTGCTCCAGATACAGCTTGGCAATCCGAAGATCCTGATAATTGGCATGATCGGAACTGAGGATGATACGCCCCTGACTGTCGCAGATGACGGCATCGATGCCGGATACCTTGGTGGTCAGATCCAGATTGATGAGAAATTGGGCGCCGTCCATGGTACTGTCGGCATGATAGGCCGACAGCAAATCCGACAACACCTGAGAATCCTGATCCAGCCGCTCAAAGGCGGACTTTGTCAGATAATCTCCCACCAGAGATTGCAGCGCTGTGCCAAGCATCAGCAGCGCCAGCAGAAACACCAGCGTGGCCGTTAATAAAGTGCGGCTTTGTGTGGTTCTCATGAAGTTGTAAACCTCTCTTTGTCCATGCAAATTGGAATTTATTGGTGGGTTCAATGCGGCTAGGCCTCGAAAACTATGTCATTGCGAGGAGGGCAAAGCACGACGTGGCAATCTCCTGGTAGGGGCTTACCCCGTTGCCCAAAGTCAGAAAAGTACCGAAAGATTACTGCAGGAGATTCCCACGGCCCTGACGGGCCTCGGAATGACACAAAATTTTAACTCCTCAATAAACTCCAAATTTATCTTTTAAAGCACCTCGAATTTGTAGCCCACGCCCCAGACGGTTTTCAGACCCCAGCTTTCGCTGGCGCCTTCCAGCTTTTCACGCAGGCGCTTGACATGGACATCCACGGTGCGGCTGTCGCCAAAATAGTCAAAACCCCACACCTCGTCCAGCAGCTGGTTACGGGTGTAGACTCGGTTGGGAGAGGATGCCAGGTAGAACAAAAGCTCCATTTCCTTGGGCGGGGTATCCACTTTTTTGCCGTCTACGGTCAGCTCAA
>JAGCMI010000150.1 GCA_017646545.1 Oscillospiraceae bacterium
CAGATCCGTCGGGTCAATGTAGCCCGCAATATGCTGATCCAAGCCACGGGGACGGAGCCGACGCTGGAGCAGATTGCCCAGTACTGCGGTGTGGACGAGCAGAAAGTGCAGCGGCTGCGTCAGTTACAGCCGGAAACCTGCTCTTTGGATGCCCCGGCAGGGGAGCATGACACCATCGGCATTCTGCTGGAGGATTTGCACGCCCCCCAACCCCAGGAACTTCTGGTGCGGCAGGCGCTGAATCAGACCATGAATAAATTGCTGTCCATGCTGTCTCAGCGGCAGAGCCAGGTGCTTCGCCTGCATTTCGGTATGGAGGATGGTATTTGCCATTCGTTGGAGCAAATCGGCATCCGCCTTGGAATTTCCAAGGAACGGGCCCGACAAATTGAAAAACAAGCCATGGATCGCTTGAAGGAACTGGGGGCGGACATGGGATTGGAGGATTTTCTGGAATGACAGAATTGGAATTTTCCTTTGAACAAACGGATTGGATCCGTGTATTTTCTCACATCCCCAGAGGCGGCAGCTTGTCCGCTGCTGGCTTTCTGACCCTGATGGAAGGCTGCTCCGAAGAGCAGGTGGAAGATGCGCTGCTGTATCTGGAATCTGCCGGGATTTGTCTGGATGTGTCCGAGCTGCCCAAAGTGGGCGCCAAAGGCCAGGCTGCACTGCGGCTGCGCCGGGAGGAAGAACTGGTAAAGGCTGGTACCCTTCGGGAAAACCTGGAAGAGAATGATCCCTTGCGTCTTTACTTGGAGGAAGTGGATCTCATCCATGTACCTGCCAATTTGCAGGCCATGGCGCAGCGGTATGCCAGTGGCTATGATCAGGTCCTGCAGGGACTTACAAATGGCATGATCCCCGTGGTCATTGAACTGGCTTATACCATGACCGGCCGTGGTGTGCTTTTGCTGGATTTGATCCAGGAAGGCAGCTTGGGTCTGTGGCAGGGTATTTTGAGCTATCGTGAAGGTGACTTCCACAACCATGCCTGCTGGTGGATCCGGCAGTATCTTGCCCGTGCAGTTACCATGCAGGCAAGAGCGTCCGGTTTGGGTCAGAAAATGAAGCAGGCGCTGGAGGATTTCCGGGCGGTTGACGGCCGCTTGCTGGCGGACCTTGGCCGTAATGCAACCTTGCCCGAGATTGCAGAGCAGTTGCATATGACTCTGGAAGAAACTCAGACGGTTGCATCCATGCTGGAGTCTGCCCGTTTGTTGCAGCAGGCAACCCCGGAAGAAAAGGAAGAAGATCCTCAGGAAGAAGAGCAGGCTGTGGAAGATACCGCCTACTTCCAGCTGCGTCAGCATGTTTCCGAACTGCTGAGTTGTTTGGATGAAAAGGATGCTTATCTTCTGTCCCTGCGGTTCGGCTTGGAGGGCGGCTTGCCCCTTTCTCCGGAGGAAACTGGCAGAAAGCTGGGATTAACCCCGGAAGAAGTGGTGGCTCGTGAAGCTGCCGCTCTGGCAAAAATGAGAAATAATTAAGATATATTGAGAGAGTGACAATTATGGCTAAAACGATTTCCATCGCCATTGATGGACCTGCCGGTGCAGGTAAATCCACCATTGCCAAGCGCCTTGCCAAGGAACTGGGCTTCTACTATGTGGATACCGGTGCGATCTACCGTACCGTTGCCTATTTTCTGGATTTGCTGGGTGTGAGCCCTAAGGATGCCGACGGTGTGCATCGCTACATCGATGAGTTGAACATTGATATTTATTATGACGAAACCGGTCTGCAGCATATGCTGATGAACGGAATCGATGTGACCAATGATATCCGTACCCCCGATATCTCCCAGAAAGCTTCTCTGGTCTCTGCCCATGGGGAAGTTCGTGAGATGCTGCTGGATATGCAGCGGGATGTGGCCAAGGAAAATAATGTGATCATGGATGGCCGTGACATCGGCACCGTGGTGCTGCCTCGTGCGGATGTGAAGATTTTCCTCACTGCCTCTGCAGAAGTCCGCGCCCAGCGCCGCTTTGCAGAACTGCAGGCCAAGGGTGCCAAGGATACCTATGCGCAGGTTCTGAAAGATCTGCAGCAGCGGGATTATCAGGACTCCCACCGTGAAATCGCACCTTTGAAGCAGGCGCGGGATGCGGTGAAGGTGGATACCTCCGATTTGGATATTGACGGTGTTGTGGCTGCCATTCGCCAAATCGTTGCACAAAAGGTGGGCATATGAGCATCACACTTGCCAAAAGTGCCGGTTTTTGCTTCGGTGTCAGCCGGGCGGTGGATACCGTGGAGAAAGCCGCTGGCCAGGGCAAGCAGGTGGTCACTTTGGGACCCATCATTCACAACCGCCATGTGGTGCAGCGCTTTGAGCAAATGGGTGTCCGTGTGATCGCCACCGCGGAAGAAGCAGAACCCGGTATGACGGTGATCATCCGATCCCACGGTGTCAGCCGTGCGGTTATGCAGCAGCTGCAGTGTAAGGGCGTGGAAATTGTGGATGCCACCTGTCCCTTTGTCAGCCGCATCCATGACCTCGTCAGCAAGGCAGAAGCATCCGGGCAGCTGCCCATCATCATCGGCACCCGTAACCATGCGGAAGTGGAGGGAATTGCCGGCTGGTGTGATCATTGCCATGTGTTTGAAAACCCGGAGGAATTGGAAGAATGGGTAAAATCCGGTACAATTTCTGCTGACTTACCCGTTGCTATGGTCTGCCAGACCACATCCACAGAAAGTTTGTGGAAAAAATGCTGTGAAATTGCAAAAAAACAGTTTACTAACTTGAAAATTTATGATACGATATGCAGAGCGACAGAGTTTCGACAAGGGGAAGCCGCCGAATTAAGTTTGATTTGTGACGCTATGGTCGTTGTAGGAGATCCGAAAAGTTCCAACACAGGCCGCCTTGCGATGATTTGCCGTGAGCACTGCCAACGGGTAGCGCTGGTGGACAATGCCACCGAGCTGGATCCCGAATTTTTCCGCAGTGCCACCCATGTTGGAATCACTGCCGGTGCATCCACACCGGCGTGGATAATAAAGGAGGTCAACAAGACTATGAGCGAAATTATGAATGTTGAGGCTGTACAGGAGGAAAATTTTGACGCACTGCTGGAACAGTCCCTCAAGACTTTAAATACAGGAGATAAGGTTATCGGCACCGTTGTCGGCATCGGCAACACCGAAGTCCAGGTTGAACTTGGCACTAAGCATGCCGGTTACATCCCTTATGATGAAGTCAGCGCAGATCCTTCCGTGAAGCCCGAGGATGTCCTGTCCGTTGGTGACGAGATCGAGGTTTTCGTCGTTCGCGTGAACGATCAGGAAGGCACCGTTCAGCTGTCCCGCAAGAAGCTGGAAGGCATGAAGGTTTGGGACGATATGGCTGTTTGGGCAGAGGAGAAGACCACTGTCGACGGCGTTATCACCGAGGAGAACAAGGGCGGCCTGGTTGCTACCGTTAAGGGCATCCGCGTCTTCATCCCCGCTTCCCAGTCCGGCGTTGCCAAGGGCGGCGATATGGCTGCTGAGGTTGGCAAGGCTGTCCAGCTGAAGATCACTGAGGTCAACCGTGCTCGCCGTCGTGTCATCGGCTCCATCCGTGCCGTGAACGCTGAGGAGCGTAAGGCTAACCGTGAGAAGATCTGGGCTGAGATCGAAGAGGGCAAGAAGTACCAGGGCGTTGTCAAGTCCCTGACTTCCTACGGCGCCTTCGTCGACATCGGCGGCGTGGACGGCATGGTCCATGTTTCCGAGCTGAGCTGGAACCGCATCAAGAACCCCGCTGAGGTCGTGAAGGTTGGCGACGAGATCGATGTCTATGTCATCTCCTTCGACGCTGAGAAGCGTAAGATCTCTCTGGGCTACAAGACCGCTGAGATGAATCCTTGGAATCAGTTCATGACCAA